>CAYXTZ010000023.1:0-14389 GCA_964468535.1 uncultured Sulfurovum sp. | reverse complement strand
CAAATGCCAAAGCTTCAAGTACTTGGTATTTGTCTACTATAAAATCTTTTCTAAGTAAAGGAAGGTTAACATAACGGCGAACCATACCAAGGTATTCTTTATCACCTTGGAAAAAATGAGGTTCTGTCAAGATAGAAAGTGAATCTGCTCCACCTTTTTCATAAGCTTGTGCAATCTCCATAGGGTCAAAGTCTTCTCGTATCACACCTTTTGAGGGACTGGCTTTCTTTACTTCTGCGATGATACGGTAAGGGTTGTCTTTCGTTGAACGAAGTGCAGACTTTACATCTTTGGGTACAAAAGGGTTAAATGCCAAAGAGCGTCCTAGCCACTCCATAGGAAAATCTATTTTTCTTTTTTCTAAATCTGCTTTTGTTTTTTTGATAATTTCATCTAATATTTGAGCCACTATTTTTGCCTTAGGCTAATTTTTTCGTATTATACTACTATTTACTTACACGCCTGAATGGCCTTCCAGTGGTCAATAATCTCTTGTTCTTCTAAACCTTCTTCTTCAACAACACGTTTCATAAGTTTATATGCCTTGGCACATTCACCTATTTTGTAGTATCCCCAAGCCAAGGAATCCAAATAGTAAGTATTGTCAGGTTGCTGTGTCAGGGCATTTCTAATCATTTGCATCCCTTTTTCCACATCGACCTCTTTATCTATGAGCGTGTATCCATAGTAATTTAGATATATGCTGTCATCATTTCCTAGTGTCCTGGCTTTTTTAAAATATGACAGAACATTACTTATCATCTTTTTATCATCTTTGTCTTCTGATTTTTCAAAGATAAGCACAGCTTTTTCTGCTAGCCATTTGGCATCTTTATCTTCTTCATATAATGTATCTACCAAGGCAATGGCTTTTTTAAAATCTTTTTTTGATTTATAGAGCTGATACAATAACTCTTTTTTACTTTCAATTTTTTCTAAAAATGCGATAGCAGCATCTATATCGCGCTTATATACATACACATCGATAATCTTAGAAAGAATCTCTTCAGATTCACTCTTTTTATACATTGCTTTATATGTTTCCAAAATGCCATCGATGTCTTTCTCTTTTTGGTACAAAAACAACAGTCGCATATAGACATCATGGCTGGCGATATTCATACGACGGTGCATCTCTAAAAGTTGTATAGCTTCTTTACGTTGTCCTGTAAATTCATCCATTATTTCAACCATACGTAAAAGTATACTTTCATTTGGTACGGTTTCGTATATCTTGCCTAAAAGCTCTAAAGCACGTGTAAAGTCACCCGAATACAAAAATGAATTAGAAGCCAAATCTAAATCCATAGGTTTTTTAGATTGTTCCAATAAATGCTCGGCTTCAACTTGAGCATTCTTCACTTCTCTGTTGGTCAAATATAGGGGAATGAGTAGCCGTTTCACTTCTATGTCATTTGGATGTTCTCTGTCCCATAGTTTTAAACGATTTATGCTCTCTGATATATGTCTGCGTGCCATAAGTGCAGCACTCGCCTCTCTAAACAAATACACTTCAGCACCTGTCTCATCAAAAAGTTTTTTATAGACTTGGTAGCTGTTTTCATAAGACTTATATTCATCATATAAAATAGCTCTAACGATAAGGGCATCTTCTTCTATGGGCATCATTTTTTTAGCATTAAGTATGCCTGTAGACATTCCTAAAACAATAACAAATATTAAAACTATACGATTCCTGGACACTCTGCTCTTACCTCTTCTTCATCATGCTTAAACTGTTCCCAAAAGGGAAATGTACGACATTGTCTTGGTCGTACAGGGTAAATGGAACAGCGTTTTTTACTCTCATCAAAAAATATACAAGCAAAGTTATCGGGTGCAAGTTGTTTTTCTATGAGCGAATAGCGGTGTTTAACTCTTCTTAAATACATTGTAGCAAATTCTTCTAGCGAAAGGTTAACAAAGGCTGCCATCTTTTCTATCTCATGATATTTTGCCCAAATATAACCACTCTCCCCTGTACAACAGTGTCCGCCACAGGCTTCACAAGCAGAAGGGTTAAACATGTAATTATATTGTTCATGTGTCATAAAATTTTGTATAAAATCCAATATTATTCCTTATATAAATACTAGGGTTATTCTATCAAAAAATTGTGTGATGCTTCTTACTGTTCAATCCAATCAACAACCTAGACCCAAGGTCGTAAAATTATTTCCAACAAGATTAAAATCAAAATTACCAAGACTAAAACTTCATCCTGTATCTAATAAACTCTTTGATATACAGCCTCTGCTATTTGCTTAGCACCTTCCTCATTTGGATGTAAGGTATCAGGAAAAAGTGATGCTTTATTTTTCAAAGCACTGTGTATATCTATAACCGATACATTATTAGCAGAGGCCACTTGGGATATTTTAGGAATGAGTTCATTTTTAATACGGGCATCTGTAATACCTGCGAAGTTCCCATAGGATGGAGGCGGATAACAAATATAGATTTCAGGTTGACTTAAAAGTGCTTTATAGCTTTCAATCACTGCAGTATAGTCAGATATAAAAGGTTCATTATTCCCCCAATTACTCGACTTTGCATCATTTGTGCCTAGCATTATCACAACAATATCAGGATTATACTCATGTGACGAGACAAATTGAGTGGTATCCCAATAAGATCGGTTACCCTGTTTCATTAAAGTAGCACCTGATTTACCAAAGTTTTTTACATCCCAGCCCTCACCTAGCATACGTTTTAGTTGTGCTGGATAACTGTTTATTGCCTCATTACGCACTCCTACGCCTTGGGTAATACTATCTCCCACACAAGCAACACGCATTACAGTATTTTGTGGCACATCTGGCGTTGTGGACACGGGTGCTTCTGCTACAGTATCACCCGAACCACCCCCGCACCCTACAATAAAACTACTTCCTATCAACAACACTAAAAATTTAATATATTTCATGCAATTCATCCTTAAAATTTAATATTTTTTCTATCAAAACAATCACTTCTTTAATTTCATCTTGTGCGAGCTTCCCAGACTTTTTATATATCAACTTTTTACCTCTATAAAATTATATTAAGCATAGTACCCTAATTTGATGAAGGATTTATGAATTTTATGCTAAAATCTTCAAAAAATTCAACCTAATGGAGAACCCTATAATGGATATTAGTAAAATCGGACATGGTGAAAACCCAGATGCTGTAAAAGCAATCATCGAAGTACCACTTAACTCAATGATTAAATATGAAATAGACAAAGACTCAGGTGCTGTTGAAGTTGACAGAGTTCTTTACTCTTCTATGCACTACCCAGCAAACTACGGTTTTGTAGCCAATACACTCTCAGACGATGGTGACCCCGCAGACATCTTAGTGCTTTGTGACTATCCACTTCAAGCAGGTTCGTACATCAAGTGTAGACTAGTCGGTGTACTTATGACGGAAGATGAGAGTGGTGGAGATGAAAAACTCATCGCTGTTCCAACTGTAAAAATAGACCCAACGTATGCAGGCATTAATGACTTAGCTGACGTACCAGAGCATACACTTAACCGCATCAAGAATTTCTTTGAAACCTACAAAATGTTAGAACCTAACAAATGGGTAAAAGTAGCAGGTTTCAAAGACAAAGCAACTGCAACTGCTATCTTAGATAAAGCGATTAAAAATTACAAATAGAAAGCTAGAGATTAATTTCTCTCTTTCTGTTGTCTAAATACCTTCCTACTCCTGCAACAATCCCCTCAACTATTTCTTCTTGATACTCATCTGTAAATAATCTTTTACGCTCTTTTGGATTTGTGATATATCCAACTTCTACAAGTATAGAAGGACGGCTAGCCCCTACAAGTACATAAAATGGAGCTGGTCTCACCCCTCCATCTTTCACGCCTTTAAATTTACTTTTAAGATTTTTCACCATATTTTGCTGTACATCAATCGCAAGCTTGTGAGACTCAATAACTTTTGGACCATTGAGTACTGCATCGATGATGACATTTTTACTCAAACGGTCTGTACCGTGTAGTACAGACGCATTTTCTCTAGCAGCAATACGCTGAGACTTTGCGTCTCTTGTTTTTTGTAAATAGTAGGTCTCAACACCTTCTACCTCGTGAAATCTATTTCTATTTGCAATGGCATTTGCGTGGATAGAGATAAATACCGCCGCATCCTTTTTGTCTGCAATTCTCGTACGTTGTCCCAGAGTTAAAAACCTATCACTATAGCGCGTTACATAGACTCTATAGCCTTCACTTTTAAACTCTTTATAAAGTTTTTTAGTAATCTTAAGTACTAAATCCTTTTCATGCTTCCCTGCTTCTGATGCACCAGTATCATGTCCGCCATGACCCGCATCAAGGACAACTACACTAGAAGAGCGGTCAACACTAGGACCTACACAGCCTAACAAAATAAATACTAAACCCAATCCAAAAATTATCTTATTCATAAAATATCCCTAAAAATCTATCTCTTTTTTTCTATTGCTTAGATAAATATCTACACCTTCTGCAATGCCTTTAGCAATAAGTTCTTGATACGAAGGTGTAAAAAGCCGTTTTCGTTCACGAGGATGTGAAATATACCCTACTTCTATCAAAATAGAGGGCCTACTGGCTCCTACAAGTATCCAAAATGGTGCATGTCTCACACCACCATCTCTTACCCCTGAATACTTTGTACGTAAATTGGTAATAATACGACTTTGCACATCTATGGCTAATTTGTTTGATTCTACAATTTTAGGACCACTTAGCACAGAGTCAATAATCACATTACGGCTTAGCTTAGTAGTCCCTTTCAGCACAGACTTGTTTTCCCTTGCTGCTATACGTTGTGACTTTGCATCCCTTGTATTTTGTAAAAAAAAAGTCTCTATGCCATGTACCCTGTTTCGTTTACTTTTAGGTACAGCATTTGCATGAATAGAGAGAAATACCACTGCTTTTTTCTTATCAGCAATTTTTGTACGTTGTCCTAATTTTAAAAAATAGTCTTTTTTACGTGTCATATGGACAGGGTGTCCACGTTTTTTAAGTTGTCGTTCAAGTCTCTTTGCTATTTGTAGAACCACATCTTTTTCATATTTTCCCCCACCCACAGCACCTGAATCATGCCCCCCATGTCCAGCATCTATAACTATGAGTTCATCTTTATGAGGATTATACGCTTTCTTTTTCTTGACTTTGTTTGTACTGCCCGCACTCTTGGCTTTTGTTATTGCAACCCTCCCCTTAGGTAGGGAAATATTGTACGCTTTAGTAGCAAGCAATGGCTGATACGCAGTGGGTTTATAGCCTTTTTTTGCCGTGATAACTACTCTTACGATATTGGGCTTGTACTGTGCCATACGTACATGACTACCTAGTCCAAGTGGTACACGCTTATGTGCTAAACGTGTATTTTTGAAATCATATATATCTCGATGTGGCTTAGAAAGTCTAAAATGTTTCACATCTTTCTTGTCAAGTTTTTTCGAGAATATAAGATTTAATTCACCTTTTTTAACAATGGCTTTTTCCAATGAATTAAAGCCTGCGAAGAGCAGAGTGCTTAAGAGTAATGCTGAAAAAAACAGTCTGTTGAGTATTGGCATGATTCTATTTATCTTCTCCATGCATAAGTTTATTCATAAGCTCTTTTACTGTGATAATTTCTTGCAACTTATATCCATTTGCACCCGTAAAAAAGAGTCCTGACTCTGCTATACCATCATAGGCATCAGAGAGTCTATCGGCAATACAGTACCCAACAATTTTTGCCTCTTCGCCACGGTTACATGGGGCAACACAGTTAGAAATACATGCGACCTTAGGTGCAATGCCTTTCTCTATGTCCTCGTGCAGTTGTGTTCTTACACCACGTGCAGGGTAACCCACAGGAGACTTAAAAAGTTTAATATCGTCTGCCTCTGCCCCTATGATAATGTCCTTCATCACTTGACTTGCATCACACTCTACAGTCCCTATAAAACGTGTACCCATTTGTACCGCGTCTGCACCAATCTCCATCATTTTGATGATGTCATCATGATCCCAGACTCCACCCGCTGCAATGATAGGCATAGAACCCCAGTTTTTCGCTTCTTCTACTACGGGACCCAGTATATTTTCAAGCTGATTCTCTTCCATAAAACATTCATCATACTTAAACCCTTGATGACCTCCACTTAAAGGTCCTTCTACAATAACTGCATCAGGAAGTCTATTGTGTGTTTTTTTCCAACGTTTACATAAAATACGAAGTGCTTTTGCTGTAGATACGATAGGCACCAAAGCAACATCAGGATATTTTTTTGTGGCTTCTGGCATTGTTAAGGGAAGTCCTGCACCCGTGATAATCATATTCGCACCTGCCTTACATGCATCTTCTACCACACGGTTATACTCACTTTGTGCATAAAGTACATTTGCAGCCAATGGTGCATCTCCACATATCTCTCTTGCATTATCAAATATTTTTTGAAGTGCTGGATATGAATAGAAATTTAATGCATCTAGTGGTCTTTCATCTTTTCCTACAGTTTTCACAACATAAGCACGTTTCTTATAGACACCAGTTCCCACAGCAGAAATGACACCCAGTCCACCTTCTTTAGATACATTTCCAGCCAATTGATCCCATGAAATACCTACACCCATACCCCCTTGAACAATAGGTTTTTCGATGGTGTATTTTCCAATTTTAAAAGACTTAAATTCCATTACCTTACCTTCACTTTCGCAAATCTTTTTTTACCTACTTGCAAGATATAATCACCCACAGCTAAATTAAGCTTTTCGTCACTTATTTTTTTTTGGTCAATGCTAACAGCATTTTGCTTAATGTCACGTCTTGCCTGAGAGCTAGATGGCTCAAGCCCTGCATCCACAAGTGCTTGACATATCCAAATACCCTCAGCCATTTCAAATGCAGGCATATCTATAGGTACTTTCTTTGCCTTAAATACGGAGTTAAACTCCTCTTTGGCTAGTGTAGCTAACTCTTCATTATAAAACCTTGTGGTTATCTCTAAGGCTAAGTTTTCTTTGGCAATTTTTGGATGAACGATGCGAGATGCTACATCAACTTTGAGTTCTGCTATATCTGTCAATAACTTTGTACTTAAAAGTTCATAATAACGCCACATCAACTCATCTGATATAGAAAGTATTTTCCCATAAATATCTTTTGGTTCTTCTGTCACAGCAATATAGTTACCCAGAGACTTAGACATTTTTTGTATACCGTCTAAGCCTTCTAGTATTGGCATCATAAGTACTGCTTGCTGCTTTTTGATACCATAGGCTTTCTGAAGCTGTCTCCCCATAAGAAGGTTGAACTTTTGGTCTGTGCCTCCTATCTCTATATCTGAAGCAAGATAAACAGAGTCATAGCCCTGAAGTAATGGGTACATAAATTCACTTACCGCTATAGGTGTGTTAGAGTTATAGCGTTTAGAAAAATCATCTCGTTCGAGCATGCGTGCTACAGTCAAATTGGAAGCAAGTTGTAGCATACCTGCTGCACCTAATCCTTCTAGCCAATCATTATTGTAAACAATAATTGTTTTTTCTTTATCAAGTATTTTAAATGCTTGCTCCGTGTAAGAAGCTATGTTTTTGACTATCTGTTCTTTAGTGAGTACTTTTCTTGTAGCACTTTTTCCTGTAGGGTCACCTATCATTGCGGTAAAGTCACCAATCAAAAATTGTACTCGCCCACCAAATTTCTGAAATGTTGCTAATTTTTGTAAAAGCACAGTATGACCCAAATGCAAGTCAGGTGCAGTAGGGTCAAACCCTGCTTTTACAGTATAAGTAGTCCCATCTTCATAATATTTTGTCACAAGCTTTTCGATACGCTCTATATCTATAATTTCTGCTGTACCTCTTGCTATTTCCTCTAATGCCTGCTGTATCATTCTTTTACTATTCCTTACTATTTATTATATGCATCATCTAAACTAATAATTTCTATGAGCTTAAACTTTTGTTCTATTTTATCTGCTAAGAGTTGTTTTTTTGACTCTTTACTTTCTACTTCTATCTGGCAATACTCTGCCTGTTCTGAATTTCTAATACCTAATTCTATACTCAAAATATTGAGGTTCATTTCAGAGAGCTTTGCCAATAAATCTGCCAAAATACCTTTTTGGTTTTGCACACTAATTGTAAGTCTGTAGCGTGAAAGTTTAGAAGCACTCCACTGTACATAAATCATCCCTTCATTATCCAGTATTTTTGTATAGGCATGCTTACATAATTTATGGTGTATAATAGCTTTACTGCCTTTATAAAATGCAACAATTTGGTCACCCACTTTAGGATGACAACAATAATCAAACTCTACACCATCTAATGGTTTATTTGTAAAAAAGTGAAAGTGTTCTAGGGCTTTTATTTTCGGCTTTTTGTACCCTTTTTTAAGAAGTCCCCAAAATCGCACCTCTTTAGTTCCCATATATTCTGCTACCTGATGGATAACTTCCTTATGATAGTCTAACTGTAATGGCAACTTATACAATGTATCTTGCATATCTAATTCAACAATAAGTTCTTCCACTGTCATGCTTTTTTGATTAAATAAGGTTGTCAATATATTGTAAGCACTCAAAGTATCTATCTCTTTAATCCGTGCTTTACAAGCAGACCGTATACCGTCTTTAGCCTTAGATGTTTTCACTGTATCTAGCCATGAACAATGTAAGTGTATCTTATCATCTTTAATGATTTTTACAATATCACCATTTCTAAGCACAGACAACAAGGAAACATTATGTTTATTGACCAAAGCATCCATAGCATTAGAACCCACTTCGGAGTGAATGGCGTAGGCGAAATCTAATGCCGTTGAGCCTTTTGGCAAGGTATAGTAGTCTCCTTGGGGGGAAAATACTGTGATGTCTTCTGAAAATAAATCCGATTTAGCCAATTCATAAAACTCTTCAATGGATTCATTTTGATAATGTAAGGATTCCAGCCAAGTAAGGTTCACAGAGTCATTACCGCCTTTATATTTCCAGTGTGCTGCTACACCATACTCAGCTAGCCTATGCATGTCTTCTGTACGTATTTGTGCTTCTAAAATACCTTCTTCGCTAAAAAGCGTTGTATGTATGGTTTTATATCCATTTTCTTTTGGTACTGCGACATAGTCTTTGAAACGTGATATAAGTGGTGTAAATCCTAGATGCATCAATCCCAACACTCTATAGCACTCTATAGGCTCACGTACTATAATACGCACCGCTAAAAGGTCAAGTACTTCATCTATACTTACACCTTTTCTCTGCATTTTCATATAGATAGAATAGTAGTGTTTCACTCTGCCAAAAATTTCAAATTCATCTTCATCAAATCCATTTTGGACCATATATCTTTTAACTTTTTGTATAAAAGTGTTGAGTTTAAATTGTAGGTTTTGTGCATTAGACTGTATGTAGCTATCAATATTGGTATAATCTTCAGGATAGATATATTTAAAACTCAAATCTTCCAAATGATTTTTCAAACGAGAAATACCCAGTCTATGTGCAATTGGTGCATAGACGACCAAAGTCTCTTCTGCAATACGTTTTTGTTTCTCTATTTGCAATGCATCAAGTGTTAACATATTGTGTAACCTGTCACACAGTTTTATGACCAATACACGCACGTCTTTTATAGAAGCTATAAGCATTTTACGAAAAGTCAAAGCAGAATTAATCAGTCTTTCATCCGAACCAAAAGGAAGTAACTCCTCATCACGTATTTCAACTATTTTTGTAAGCCCTTCTACCATATGGGCTACATCATCGCCAAAGTTTTCTTTTAAATCCTCTATGGTAAAAGTAGTGTCTTCCACTACATCATGTAACAGTGCAGCTTGTACCATGGTTTCATCACTAGAAATTTTAGCAGTAATGGCGGCCACGAGAATCGGATGTACAATGTAAGGTTCACCACTTTTACGTGTTTGTCCATCATGTGCAGTGAGTGAAAGTTCTAGTGCTTTAAGTGTAGCATCTGAAGGAGAGGGAATTTCAGCCCATAGAAGCGTCTTAGCTTCTTCTATAGTATCTATATTTTTAGCTTTATCTAGAAAAACTTCCACAAAAAATCCTTCACAAAAAATCCTTTATAAAAAAGTCTCTAAGGTACTAGCTTTTTAGGCTCGCAATTATTTTACCTTCAGCAATCTCTTGGAGAGCAACATCTGCATATTTCATTCCAGATGTATCTACATCTAAAACAGATGGGGCACCATTTGCAATGGCTTCTGCTCTTTTTCCCACTGCATTTGCAAGAAGGTATTTATCAAAATCTACTTTTTCTAGTGCTATTGCTGTAAGTTGTTCTGTTCTCATTTTATTTCCTTAAAACTTATTTGACAATCGAGCATAAGCTCATGTTGCCCTGTATTATTGATAAAAGATTACCTTTTTCAAACATATTACACACCACAATTGGTAGTTTATTTTCTTTTGCTAAAGCGATAGAAGTATCATCCATTACCTTAATATGATCAGTCAATGCCTGATCATATGTTAGCGTATCTAGTTTCACTGCATCATCAAACTTGTTAGGGTCTTTATCATAAACGCCATCTACTTTAGTGGCTTTTATGAGTAACTCAGCTTCTATTTCTGAGGCCCTAAGTGTTGCAGCTGTGTCTGTAGTAAAGTATGGATTTCCAGTACCTCCTGCAAAAACAACTACACGTCCTTTTTCTAAATGACGTCTGGCACGACGTACGATGAACGCTTCACCTATCTCTTTCATGTCTATAGCAGACTGAAGCCTTGCATCAAGTCCACAATGCTCTAATGCTTCTTGAATAGCCACACCATTAATAACTGTAGCCAACATACCCATATAGTCACCAGACGTTCTTTTGATGATACCATCCGCAGCCGCAGTCACACCACGAATGATGTTACCACCACCCACAACGATACCCACTTCAACACCAGCATCAACCAATTCTTTTATCTCACCAGCAATGAAGTTAAGGATTTGTGTATCTATCCCATACCCTTCATCACCAGCTAAAGCTTCACCAGAAAATTTCACTAAAACACGTTTAATCACCAAAAGCCTTTATATATAATTTCGCGATTATATCTAAAGCTTGGTTAGCTAGGGTTTAAAGAGAGCAAATCTACTTAGCCTTCTCCAAATACTTACCATCTACAGTATCCACTACTATTTTTTGTCCTTCTAATATAAAAAATGGTACTTGTACTACAGCACCAGAATCAAGCGTAGCTGGCTTTTTACCACCTTGAGAATCACCCTTAAAGTTAGGTGGTGTTTCTACTACAGTATATATGGCTGTTTGTGCTATCTCTACTGAAATTGCCTTCCCCGCATGAAAAAGAATTTCTGCTTCCATACCATCAATCATATAATCAAATGTATCTTTACCTACTTGCTCATGCGTTAGCCCTATTTGATCATACGTCGTAGTATCCATAAACTGTAAAAAATCACCATCATCATAAAGATATTGCATTGTTTTTTGTTCTAGTTCTGGCACTTCAAATTTATCGCCTGCATGTACAGTTTTATCTATCACTTTACCTGTTTGAAGATTTTTAATTTTCATGCGTACAAATGCTGCACCTTTTCCTGGTTTTACATGCTGAAAATCTGTTACCCTATAAGGGTTTCCTGTAATTTCAAGTCTTGCACCTTTTTTGATGTCTCCCATTCCGATTGTAGCCATAGTAGCTCCTTAAAAATAATAAGTGATTATAGCCAATAGATAGTTTAAGAGGGGTAAAAGCAGTATATAGTATGAAATTATGAACTCTTTATGAGTCCATAAAATTGTTATTTTGTGATAGAGATATTATTCTTTTCATCCATAGAACACGCTTGTTTATCAAAGTCCATTGCTTTTGTATTGTCCATAAGTACAGGAACAAAGAGTAGTGACACAACAACTGCTGCCACTGTACCTGCTATAAGTGCAACACCTAGACCACCAAAGACAGGGTCACCAGCTAGTAATGCAGAACCCAATATAATAGCTACAGCCGTAAGTATGATAGGTTTGGCTCTTGTGGCAGCGGCAACTGCAATGGCTCTACGTTTTTCCATACCCTCGCACTCCATTAGTGACTTTGCAAAATCAATCAAAAGAAGTGAGTTGCGAGAAGAGATACCAATAAGAGCAATAAAGCCTATCAATGAGGTAGCTGTAAGAAAAAAGGTCTCAGTGGTAAACCAATTTGCCACCCAATGCCCCACAATCACCCCGATAAGAGAAAGGAATGATCCTAGTAAGACTATACCTGAGATAGCAAAACTTTTATAATATATAACCAATAGTAAAAATATAAGAATCAGTGCAGATATAAAAGCAGCACCCAAATCTCTAAATGTATCAAGAGATACTTTCATTTCTCCATCCCAGCGAATCAAAAACTTCTCTTGCGTCACTCTGTCTTCAAGTGTAAAATCAAACATATATGTAGAAAAGCCTGCTTTTGTAATGATGTAATCATTTTCAAACTTCTCAAGCATCATATCTCTAGCTTCAAGTAATGGATAAACCTGGGAAACCATATCGGTCTCAGCAATCACATTGACCATTCGAGAAAGGTTTTTACGCATTATCATATAATTTGATTTTGTTTTTTTAATAGTAACCACTTCCGACAAAGGAACCATCATTCCCATCATATTCATAAGGTTTAAAGACGAAAGTTTACTTTGCAATGCATCCACATTAAACGCTGGTAACACCTGACTCTCCGCATCTAGGACTAAAAACATATTAATCTGATCTGGTGTATTTTTAGAATTTTTATGTGCAATAATCATACCTTCAAATGCAAGATATAAAATGTTATTAACTTGTTTTACAGATAGTCCTGAACGTGCTATTTTTTCCTTATCTGGGATAAGCTCAAACTTGTTAAAGTTTTCATCTGCCATAATATCGATATCTACTAGACCTTCCGTATTGGAGAGTACATCCGCAACATCTACAGCAAGATTTCTTATCTTTGCAGTATTGTCTCCATGCACTTCAACCACTATAGATGCTAGTGTTGGAGGACCTGATGGTTGCTCAATAAACTTAATATTTGTACCGCGCACCAAAGGAACGCATGCTTCCTGAATCATTGGTCTTAGGCGCTGTACCATTAAGTATGATGCTTCTTCCCGCAGCGTCTTATCTGTGAGATTTATAGATATTTCTGAAACATTTTCCGTACGTTTCATGCTTGCACCCTTCACCAATCCTGCATAATCAAGAGGGATACCTTGAGCCAAAAAAAGTGCGATATTCATGACTTCTTTCTCTTTTTTTAGAAAATCTATCACACAAGAACTTACCTTCTTTGTTTGCACGATAGATGAGCCTGCAGGGGTATCTACGTAAATAGAAAAAGTATTAGCACTCTTTCCTGGTAACATTTTTGCTAGTACCATCTTCGTGGGGAACATCAGAAGTGAAAGAAAAAATGCAACTATCGTTAAAATAATAACTAATTTTTTCTTAAATTTGCTATCAAGGATATTATAAATAAAACCTTCAAAACCTTTCATTACTTCTCCTCTTTTTCTATATTCTTTGCTTTATGTTGCTTGTTCGTTGGTTTCTTTAAAAGTTTTAAACTCAAATACGGTGTAAAAATATATGCTACAAACAATGAAACTATAAGTGCCACAGGTACATTGTACGGGATAGGTTTCATAAATGACCCCATCATCCCTCCCACAAATGCCATAGGAACCATAGTCAGTATAATTGCCAAGGTTGCTACATTTGTAGGTGCGCCTATCTCATCTGTTGCTTCTATAAGTAGCTCTTCCATATCTTTGTCTGCCGCATCATGACTATGTAGATGCCTGTGTATATTTTCTATCACAATAATCGCAGCATCCACAAGCAATCCCAAGGAGAGGAGCAATGCAAAAAGAGTAATCCTGTTCATCGTTTGTCCTGTCATCCATGCAGTAAATAAGGTTACTGCCAAGATAGCAGGTACAGAAAATGTAACAATCAATGACTCTCTCCAGCCTAGAGCAAAAGCCAGCATAAGTGCAATAATGAGTATAGTAATAATCAAGTGATGCATGAGTTCATTTACGGCTTCATTTGCACGTTCACCATAATTTCTTGTAATCAAATACCCTATGCCCAAATCATCAAACTGTTTTTGATACTTCTGAAGTATTTCCAATACATCTTCGGCTACAAATACGGCATTTGTACCTGCAAGTTTAGCTACAGTCATCGTAATTTGATTTGCCGCTTCACTAAGTGTTGCATTTTGTTCTGTTTTTAATAATACTTTAGCCGTTTGAAAGTTCTGTACATCAATACCATCTGTAACCCTAGCAACATCACGTAAATAAATAGGAGACCCCATATATTGTGCAACCATTACAGAACCTACATCTTCTACACTCTCTATGGCATTTTTAACCCCAAAAAT
>CAYXTZ010000022.1:0-14811 GCA_964468535.1 uncultured Sulfurovum sp. | reverse complement strand
AGGTCAAGCCCTAAGATGATTTTTTTTCCTTGCTCACTTTGCGTCAAAGAAGGGATAGAAAATACCACTCCAAAGATGAGTGCAAAAGCAAAAAGGACAACTCTATAATTAAGCGTCTTCACCAGCTTCTACCTTTTTTGCAACATATGCACGATCTAGTTTCACAATAGTATCGTCATTTAATCTGATTTTGATAAAATCTTCTTCAGTCTTAACAATTTCGGCAATCAGCCCGCCTGTTGTGATAAGTTTATCACCTTTCTTAAGTGCTTCAAGCATCGCCTTGTGTGTTTTTGTTGCTTTTTGCTGTGGTCTGATAATTAGAAAATAGAAAATTGCAAATAAGAGTATGAGGGGTAAAAATGATCCGAGTTGTTCCATGGGAAGCCTTTATGTATAAAATTAGACGGTATTTTAGCACTTTAGAGCTAATAAAAGGCTTTTTTATTGCTCTTTTGTCTTCTGCTTTCATCTACTTATCTTACTTGGGTCTTTCTCATCCACTAGTTAACAGCTTTTTAGGGCTACTGTCGCTTTACTTACTCTTAGGAACAAATACCAAAACTTGGTTCATCGCTGGTGCATTTATAGGGCTTTTTTGGTTTTGGTGGATAAGCCTTAGCTTTATACACTATGAAATGCCTTGGGCCATACCTCTAGTACTCATTTTTATCATGTTTACCTATGGGGTATTTTTTTCTTTCATCGCATGGTTAAGCTATAAAATACCAAAACTACTAGGACTTAAAAGTTCACTATTTACTCTCATATTGAAAGTACTTGGTCTTTTAGGGTTAAGCATCATTCAGCCCTTTGGTTTTGATTGGTTAAAGCCAGAACTCATGTTTGTTGAAAGTTATTTTGGTATTAAAAAAGTACAATTTTCCCTCATACTCCTAGGCATTGCTCTCTCCTTGTGGAGGAAACACTTACCTTACCTGCTTATAACACTTTTAGCACTAGCACCTATCACTTCTTTTGTTGGAAATACTGGCTCGAACATTTCCCTCATAACAACCCATACTAGTGTACAAGACAAATGGGATAAAAGTAAACACCCCGCACAGTTTCATGCTATCTTAAACACTATAGACAAAGCTATAGATGAAAACAAAAGTCTTGTCATTTTGCCAGAGTCTGTTTTCCCCATCTTTCTTAATCGTTCTTCAGAACTCATGGAAGCATTGGAAGAAAAAGCAAAACATATATCTATCGTTTTAGGAGCACTCTACTGGGATGGCGAAACACCACGTAACTCAACATACATTTTTACTGATGGAAAACTACGCATAGCCAACAAAGTCATACTTGTTCCTTTTGGAGAAGCCAATCCACTGCCAAATTTTTTAAGTAACTGGGTCAATAAAATTTTTTATGATAATGCCATTGACTATAAAGCCAGCACTGAGGTCAGTGACTATACGATAGATGGCATTAGCTACCGAAACGCCATTTGCTTTGAAGCCACTTCTGAAAAACTCTACACAGGTCACCCAAAACAGATGATAGTCCTTAGTAACAACGGATGGTTCACTCCATCTACTCAGCCAACACTGCAAAGACTACTACTTCAATACTATAGTAGAAAGTATGGTACAAGTATTCATCATTCTGTCAATATGTCAAAATCATACACCATACAAAATGGGAAGCTATTAAAAGGGTTACCTAAAGATGGAAAGATGAACTTCTAAGTAACTTTACTGCCGTTTCTATCTTTTTTTCCAATGCTTTTTCATGTTTGCACAAAAGTGGTACGGTATCTAAACTTTTATTTTCTGACTGTTCTCTTATGGCTTCTAAAATCATCGCACGTTCTTTACAGTTACGATACTCACGTAGTGGCTTTAGTAAGATATTTATCTCTTCGACAATAAGCTTGGTCTTGTCTTCACCAATAATATGATAGAAATCTTCTATCAGTGTCTGTAAAGAATCCATCGCTGTGTAGAGTTCATCAAGAAGCACATCGTCATAAGTATCTTTTGTTTTAAGAAGCATGACCTGAAAAGTATCAAGTTTTATTTTTACAGCTTTTTTCACTTCTTTGTTCAATGCTTTATACTGGTGATACTCGGGGTCATAAAGTTCTCTTGTTAATATCTGTATCAACTGTCCAAAGGGTTGAGAAAGAAGCATTTGCGTTACTGCTTTTTCTTCATTTGAAATAAGCGTTTTAAGTTCACTATAGAGTGTCATTTTTGCTTCTTCACGGGTACTGCAAAGTTCTTCTAAAAAATACAGATACCGTAAAACCTTAGTCTCTTCATGGTATCGTGACAATAGATTAATGCAAAAACGGCCTACATTGGGGTTAAAAAATGAAGAAAAAGTTTCCAATAGTGTTGCCGTTCTACGCAGTAACACACGTAAACGGTGCAGTGTTGCAGAAAAATGTTTCCTCTGATAATTTACTTTATAGTAATGCAAAAGACGAAGATTTTTATAGAGTACCAAGGAGACACCATCACGCACATAAAGTCGTGAAGGCACTTGCCAAAAGAAAAGATTTGCAGCTTCATAGACATCTATTTTTTCAAAAAATTTATCAAGATTATACTCCATGGGCTTCACACATAGAGCCAATATTTTATCTTCATATTTTTTATCTACATCTATTTCTTTAAGTACAAAAGGCTGTAGCTTTTCAAGCATATGTGACTCACTCATATACTTTTCACTACTACAGTATGCAAACAGCACATAAAGCCCTTGCAATTTTTTCATATATTCAAAAATAACAAAACGTTCTTCACCTATATGTACTGTGTAAGATTTTTTAAGTATTTTACGCCCTATGTGGTTTTTTCGTTCTACAAGATACTCTGCTTCTTCAATCACTGTACTGTGTTCTTTTTTCTCTCTATCTATCATTACCTTAGTATAACTATCAGGTAAATGCTTTTTGTAATACAAGCTTGTCTCTTCAGGGGATGCTAGATAAAACTGCTCAACTTCTTCACTGTGGTACTTATGCTTTTCAAGCCATCGCATGATGTCAGCAGATATTAAAAACTTACGGTGTATCTCATTCATATATTGATTATAGCAAAGAAGGCTTCAGTTGTACTACATCAAGGATTATTGACACTAAGGAAATATTCAAATATAATACACCTCACATGAATATAAAAAACTTCTATCTGACACCTATAAAAGGTTACCAATACATTTCTAAGATGCTCCCAGCTTCTTGTCGGTACTACCCCTCTTGCTCTGAGTATGCCTCATGGCAATTTGAGTTTAATGCACCTCACGAGGCATTTGCATCTTCTACTTTACGCATATTACGTTGTAACCAGTTTTTTAAAGGGGGCATTGACTACCCGTTGATACACTTTAAGCCAGACAAAACCTCTTTTATTCACACTTTTAATGCAGAGTATGGCAAAATAGCTATAGTTTATTGGCTTGTGCCAGCTAGGGGTTTGGCATCAGATGATATACGAAGTGTATCGTCTGTGTACTTTACTCCCCAACCATACTATATAGTAAAGGATTTTGATGCAATTAAACGCAGCTCTTGACATGCACTTGCACCTCCGAGATGGAGAGATGTTAAAAAACATTGCTAAATGCTCAGCTCAAACATTTTCTGGTGCCATCATTATGCCAAACCTTGTGCCTCCTGTAAGTACAAAAGAAGAGGTAATCGCATATAAAAATCGCATTTTAGAGGCCATTGGTGATGAAAAGTTCGTCCCTTACATGACACTCTTTTTTAACCCTAAGTACACAAAAACATTTTTAGCGTCTGTACGTGAGGAAATTACAGCAATTAAACTCTACCCAGCAGGTATTACCACCAATTCAGAAGGGGGAGTAAGTGGTTTTGATGTAGAAGAGTTACGTCCTGCTCTTCAAGCGATGTCTGACCTCAACATACCACTATGTGTGCATGGCGAGACCAATGGTTTTGTTATGGATAGAGAAGCCGAATTTGTAGGTATATATGAACGCTTAGCTAGTGCTTTTCCTAAGTTAAAAATCATTATGGAACACATCAGCACTAAAGAAAGTGTAGAAGTTCTTGATAGATTTGAAAACCTTTATGCCACTATCACCGTGCATCACCTACTCATCACCCTAGATGATGTCGCAGGTGGTATGCTAAAACCTCACTTGTTTTGTAAACCTATCGCAAAACGTCCAGAAGACAGAGATGCTCTTCTAAAAGTAGCCCTAGAAGCACACCCAAAAGTGATGTTTGGTTCAGACTCAGCCCCTCACCCAAAACATGCCAAAGAGTCCTGTGGTTGTGCCGCAGGTGTATTTACAGCACCCATTGCCCTACAAATCTTAGCCGAACTCTTTGATAGTCACAATGCACTAGAGAACCTTCAAGCTTTTGTGTCCGACAATGCACAAAATATTTACAATATCAACACTATCCCTAAAGTCATTCATTTGGAGAAAAAACCTTTTATCGTGCCATCAAACTACAATGGTGTCGTTCCCATGTATGCAGAAGAAGAACTGGCGTATAGCATCAAAAGTGTAACACTTGAAACATAAATTAAAAATAACTTGGTACTATAATAGTATTATATAGCAAAAAAGGGAAATATATGATTGCAAATACTATCGAAGACCTCATTGGAAATACACCTTTAGTTAAAATTAATACCCTTTCAAATGATACAGGCACACGTATTTTAGGTAAATGTGAGTTTATGAACCCTACTTCTTCAGTAAAGGATCGCATAGCCTTAAATATGGTTAATGAGGCTCTGAAGTCTGGAGCAATTAATATAGATACAACCATCATTGAACCTACTTCTGGAAATACTGGCATTGGTCTAGCAGCCATTTGTGCCTCAAAAGGGATAAAGCTTATACTCACGATGCCAGAGTCTATGAGTATAGAGAGACGTAAACTCTTAACACATTTGGGTGCCAAACTTGTACTCACTCCTGCACCTGAAGGTATGAATGGTGCTATTAGCAGAGCTGCTACACTAGAGAAAGAACTAGATAATGCTGTTGTATTGCAACAGTTTAACAACCCTAACAACCCAAGTATTCACAGAAAAACAACAGCACTTGAAATACTCAAAGACTGTGACCATGCACTAGATATTTTCATAGCCGCCGTTGGGACAGGTGGCACAATCACAGGCACAACAGAAGTACTCAAAGTATCTCTTCCCAAACTACAAAGTATCGCTGTAGAACCAGAAGACTCTCCAGTGCTAACAGGAGGCAAGCCTGGTCCTCATAAAATTCAAGGTATTGGGGCAGGTTTCATTCCTGAAATTCTGAACACTGAGATTTATGATGAAGTCATCTCCGTAAGCAATGAAGATGCATTTGCAATGGCACAAAAAATTGCAAGAGAAGAAGGTCTACTCATAGGTATCTCATCGGGGGCAAATCTTCATGTAGCAAATATCGTAGCAGCACGTCCTGAAAATAAAGGCAAAACCATCGTGACCATACTATGCGATACAGCGGAGCGTTATCTTTCCACAGAACTTTTTGAGGGCTAATGTCTCTAAAAAATGTAAATAAGCCACTCCTTCTTGAAACCATAAAGATAGAAAATGGGGTTATTTCTAATCTAGAATATCATCAAAAAAGATGTGATGCCAGCAGAAAAGAACTCTATGGACTCGATGATACTCTTACACTAAAAGAAGTTATCCTCCCTCCCAAAGAAGGACTTTACCGTTGTCGTATTATTTATGCATCTAGCATTCAAAGTATTGAATATATCCCTTACATTCCCAGAGTCATAGAGAGTCTAAAAGTAGTACCTTCATCTATTGAATATCATTTAAAATATTCCGATAGAAGTTTTCTAGCTATACTTTTAGAACAGCACCCAGAAGTAGATGATGTTATCATCGAAACAGAGGGCTATTTGCGTGATACAACTATAGCAAACATCGCTTTTTACGATGGAAAGCATTGGTACACACCAACATGCCCTCTCCTTCATGGTACAATGAGACAAAAACTTCTCGATGAAGGTTTTTTACGCACAAAAAAGATACGAAAAGAAGATCTTCCTCTCTATACACAAGTAGCTCTAATGAATGCTATGATAGGATTTACAATAATAAAAGATATTAAGATTTTAAGGTAAAAAAATGACCATTAACCTTCTGCAAACACCTGAGTACAAAACACTGATGCAAATACACATCCTCCAAACCATTGAGTATCTGTTTTCTAAAAATCAAGAATTTGCTATTGCTTGTGAGATTGACCATGTTGTTTTTACTCCTACATTGCCACAAGATATTCAAGAATCCTTTAATGAGACCGTTTTATTTATATTGAGTGGGTACACCTTTGAAAGTGCAAACATAGATGAAGAGTATTTCATTTTTGAAGCAGGTTTTGGAGCTGAAAACTTTGGAGCTACTGTCTCTGTACCACTTCTGGGCATAAAACAAGTCATACTAGGCGAGAATCCCATACTCTTTAATTTAGCAAAATATGAAAAAGAGGGGTTAGGGGATAGGGTACAAAAAACTTCCACAAAAACATCAATGGAAGCTCTTTTACGCAATCCTGAGAATAAAAAATTACTCAGGAAGAAAAAATAATCTTAACAATGCCCTGCTAAAACGTAGTTCACTACTTTATCTACATAGGCATTATGTTTATTTTCTTTAGAGTACACGATGAAAAATTTACGAGTCATAGTAAAGCCTCTAAGTTTTGATTCAAATAGTTCGCCACTTGCAAGTTCGTCTATCACCGCATACTTAGACAAAATAGAAACCACTGGTTTTTCTGGATTTCTTTCACTCTTTTTAAGTGTTTGAAGTATAGTTGTTGTATTACTCACTTCTGAAAGTACGTTAAAACTTTTACAAGAAACACCTAGCTCTTCAAACACCTCTGAGATAACACGTCTCGTATAAGAGCCTTCGTTACGACAAATCCACGCAAATTCATACAGCTCTTCGGTTTTTAATGTCTTAGGTATAGGTACATTAGAGACCACAATAAGCTCATCCTCTAACCACTCCCTATAGATTAAATCATTATCCATAACAGGTGACTCAATAAGCCCTACATCAATCTTTCTATCTTTAATTTTTTCTATGATTTTATCGCTCACGTCAATGTCAAGCTTGATGTCATTGTTAATCGCCTCACCAATGGTATTGAGGCATTGTCCTGGGATAATATAGGTACCGATAGTATATGAAGCACCTAATCTAAAGGTAATCTCTTTATTAATAATCTTTAAAATATCTTGTTCTGAAGAATGGATTTCTTTTTCAAGTCTCCCTGCTATTTTATAGAGTTCATCACCTTCATTGGTTAATTTAATACCATTTTTCTTTCGTTCTATCACCTTACAAGCAAGATATTTTTCAATAAACTTAATTTGTTGAGTAACTGCTGGTTGTGATATCCCTAACTTTGCTGATGCTTTTGAGAAACTTCTCTCACGTGCTACAGTTAGAAATGTTTCTAACTTAACAAAATCTTTTAACATTTACTGCCCCTTACTTTTACTTAGATAACCCAAGTTAATAAAATTATTATATCTGATTATACCTAAAACTAACATAAGTTGTTCTTATTAGAATGATTTTATTTATTTTAATACTCATTATAAATTATCGTTCCAACACACACGTAAAAAAATACCTTTGCTCACCTCTAATTATATAAAGGGTATAATTAATCTCACTAGCAGGAGAAACAGAACTTTATGGAAACAATTTTAAATGCACTTAATCCATCACAAAAAGAAGCTGTAGAACACATAGATGGACCTATGCTCATCTTAGCAGGTGCGGGTTCAGGAAAAACAAAAACACTCACTACTAGACTTGCCTACCTTGTGGGTGTAGTAGGCATTGACCCTGCCAATACACTGACACTTACTTTTACCAACAAGGCAGCTGCCCAAATGCGTGAACGTGCCTTAAAGCTTATGCCCTCGCGTGTATCATACCCTCCACTACTTTGCACCTTTCATAAATTTGGTCTTCTTTTTTTAAAGTTTCATATTGAAAAACTTGGACGAAGTAATGGCTTTGTTATCATAGATAGTGACGATAAAAAACGTCTTATCCGCAGCATCGCAAAAGAATTAAAAATAGACCTCAACATCTCATTTATAGCCTCTGAAATTTCAAAATACAAAAACTCCATACTTTCTCCAGAAATTGTTTTAGAAAAAGCAGAACTTCTTGACTATAAAAAAATAGCTAGCATTTACGTAGCTTATCAAAATAATATAGAAGAAAATAACCTTGTTGACTTTGATGACTTACTAATGCTTACCTACAAAATCCTCTCTCAAGATGATGACTTACGCAAAGAGACAAGCCACAGATACCAATACATCATGGTAGATGAATACCAAGATACCAATGAGCTACAATTTCAACTACTTAAGCTTCTTTCCTCTGAACACAGTAACCTCTGTGTCGTTGGAGATGATGACCAAAGTATCTATGGATGGAGAGGTGCAAATATACGCAATATTTTAGAATTTGCAGACAACTTTGAGAAATGTAAAACTGTAAAACTTGAAACCAACTACCGCTCTACTGAACCCATATTAAAAGCAGCTAACGCTCTCATAGAACACAACTCTACAAGACTTGGTAAAAAATTACGTTCGCACAAAGGCCCAGGACAGGATGTAAAACTTCTACACTCACTAGATGAATCTATGGAAGCAAAAGCCATCGCCCATGACATTCAAAAACTACTTGATGAGGGTACTGACCCCGATGAGATAGCGGTGCTTTACCGCATCAATGCACTTTCCCGTTCCCTCGAAGAAGGCTTTTCTAAAGCAGGATTAGGTTTTAAACTCATAGGCGGTATGCGGTTTTACGAACGTGCGGAAATAAAGGATCTTATCTCTTACCTCAGGGTACTTTCTAATCCTCATGATGATTTTTCTCTCATTCGTATTATCAATAAACCCAAACGTGGCATAGGTAAAGCATCTGTAGAAAAGCTACAAAAAGCTGCATTTGATACAAAAATATCACTCTATGGATACATTGAACAAATGACCAAAGGCGAAGTGGAAACCATCGTTACTAAAAAAGTTTTTACTTCTTTAGGCAGACTTGTCAAAGATATACAGTTATTGCAAGAAGCCCTAGAGAGTGAACTTGGAAACTTCATTACACTTTTTGAAGAACATATCCAACTTAAAAACCACTACACGGGGATGGTTGATGGCATAGATAGGATACTGAATATAGATGAGTTTTATGGGTATTTTAGAGATGCAGTTATCAAAAATCCAGACCTTAGCCTAGATGAATTTCTAAACGACATCTCCCTGCAATCAGACCAAGATCAAATGGAAGAAAATGCCATTACTATTATGAGTATACATGCATCAAAAGGACTAGAATTTGAACACCTTTTTGTCATAGGACTAGAAGAAGAGTTCTTCCCTCTACTTGGTGAGGGCTGCAACATGGAAGAGGAACGTCGCTTAGGATATGTGGCTATCACTAGAGCAAAATCTGACCTTACTCTATGCTATGTAGACAGCCGTTTCTACAAAGGTCGTCGCAAGATGATAGACAAGAGCCGCTTTTTGGGTGAAGCAGGACTCATACAAGATACCAGCCTCAAAATAACAAAACAGGCTGCTTTTAAAAAAGGTGATTTGGTAAAACACAAAATCTTTGGCATTGGTCGCGTACAAGCTGCTAACAAATCAGGAAAAGAGTATAAACTACTCATTAATTTTGGCGGAAACAAAAAAGAAATACTAAGCTCTTTTGTACGATCCATTTAAAGAACGTAAAATGAACAAAGTCCATCTTTACTACGCTCTCGCTGAGATTTATGCAACAAACAGCGCATGCGACTTGTCACTCTTAAATCAAATATAGAGAAGAATATGAATCGTCTCTTTGTTGTAAACAAACCTATCTTTAGAACATCAAATGGATATATGGGGTATGTAAAACATAAATACGGTACTAAAAAAGTGGGATTTTCAGGTACACTTGACCCCTTTGCTACAGGCTGTCTCATAGTTGCAACTGGGCAGTATACAAAACTGTTTCAATATCTTCGTAAAGCACCTAAAAGCTACAAAGCTACTTTATGGCTAGGAGTTAACTCTCCTTCTCTTGACACAGAAAAGGTAGATAGCATCAAGGAAGTAAATACCTTTAATGAAGACCTTATAAAAGAAATATTGTCATCATTACAGGGAAAACTTAGCTACTACCCTCCTAAGTTTTGTGCAAAAAAGATAAATGGTAAACGTGCCTATGAACTTGCACGAGAAGGCAAAGAAGTGTTGTTAAAAACCATTACCTCAAATATATACAACATAAAACTCTTGAACTATAATCACCCATTTATCCACTTTGAAGCAAAAGTATCTGAAGGTACTTACATGCGCTCTTTAGGCGCCCTCATAGCTGAAAAACTAGGCGTTGATGGCACACTCTCTTCCTTGCATAGAATTCATGAAGGACAGTTTTATTTTGATGATGAAAAAGCACTAAACCCTTTTACACATTTAACGCTTCCCTTAAACATTTACACAGGTGATGAAGATTTTATGGAACTTGGTAAAAAACTTGGTATAGAGTATTTTGAAATACAAGAAGATGGTATCTATCTTATAGAAACTGCCCAGTTTTTTTCTATTATTGAGATAGTACACAATGTAGTGAAATATAGATTTAATCGTATACCTAAGTTTTAGTTTTATAGTATAATACCCAAACAATTTTCGTAAAAAAGGTTTGAACATGGGTGGTTTTGAAGGTGAAGGTGAAGGTGGGTACTGGGAAAATGATCAAATTTCAAAATTGATGGATAAAAATGAAACGCATCCAAAAAATATCCATACACATAAACCAAACATAGAAAAAAGTGACTCTGAGTACAGTATCAAGGCTCATGCGAAAGTAAACATATTTCTAAAAATTACTGGACACAAAAATGCTTACCATACACTTCTTTCTCGCTTTGTAAGAGTGGAAGACTTATATGATACCATCACATTTATACCCTGTGAGTGTGATAGCTTTAGCATTGAGGGTTGTGAAGGTATACCCCTAGAATCCAATACCATCTACAAAGCCTACAAAGCACTTAATGCCCATACTGGCGACCTTGATATTTTGGATTTTTTCTATAAACATAAGGTTCTCGTCACAAAACGCATACCTAGTCAAGCAGGACTTGGAGGTGGAAGTTCTGATGCCGCGGCGTTTATGCTACTTGTGAAAGAGGTATGTAATTTAATGCTAAGCACAAAAGAGTTAGCAAAACTAGGCAGTACAATAGGTGCTGATTTGCCTTTTTTCATCTACAACTATCCTTCTGCAAATGTAAGTGGTTTTGGTGAGATAGTTGAAGCTTTTGAAGAAGAACCACTCGCATTAGAGCTTTATACGCCAGACATTGGTTGTGACACCGCTCTTGTCTATAAAACATTTAAAGAACAGCTCTTAGATGAGATTAAACTAAGTTCTTTTATGGGCTGGGATCAACTTGATTCTAAAACTATTTTAGAAACCATAAAAGACCCCATTAGGCTCAATGACCTCTATGCATCTTCTCTCATAGCCTACCCAGAGTTAAAAGCCAAAGCCAAAAAAGGCTGGTACTTTTCTGGTTCAGGAAGTACCTTTTTTAGGCTTTTAAAATAGCCCAAAAGAGATCTCTAAGTACTTAAATATTTTTCAATAGACTTTTTAAGTTTAGAAAACTCCGTTTCATAGCGTGCGATATAGCTATGTAATAACTCTGGTTTTTTATAGATAATATGCTGATGAATCTCATTAATCATGCTATGCATCTCTCTTGCTCCTATCGTTCCGGTGAGTCCTTTCATATCAATACAAAGCATTTTTATTTGCATATAGCGTTGTTCTCGTACAAGTTTTTCAAATAAAATATCACTCTGTGCATAGGCATCTATAAACTCTTTAAGTACCTCTCTATACAAGACATTATTATTTTTCATACGAGATAAGCCATCTTTCACGTTAAGTCCCTCTAATTGCATAAGTTGCTTTATATTGCTATAAGGTTTAAGTATTTCTTCTTCTTTGCCTCCTGATAAAAAAATATTTAGAGCGGTATAAAGTTTCTCTATACGTACAGGCTTAGAAAGGTAACCATTCATACCAGAATCAAACATTTTATCGATCTCATGTTCTGAGACCAATGCGGTTAATGCCACTATAGCTACCTTGTCAAAATGACTATTACTGCGTATCTTTTTAGTGGCACTATACCCATCCATCACAGGCATATTTATATCCATAAAGATAAAATCTACCTTCCCCACATTAGCATTCATAAAAGTAACTGCTTCTTCTCCGTTGTTAGCAACACTTAATGTCATTTCAGACTTACCCAATACACTCATGACGACTTTCTGATTGATAATATTATCTTCTACTATAAGCACATGTGCTCCCCTAAAAATACGAAAACTCTCCAAATTAATATTTTCGCTCTCTTTAAATCTCTCTCGGTGAACAAGTAAGGACGTTTTGTCTTTGACCTTCTCCTTAACATTCAAAAGCTTTTCATTAGGCTCACTCTTTTCATATAACTCTATTAAGGTATCAAAAACATACTCTTGCGTTAAAGGTTTTACAAGACTTATGTCTATGATGTCAAAATCCACTTTTCCATCAGGAGAAAAAAGATTTTCCAAAGCAATTACTTTGACATTTTGTGACTGTCGTGTTTTATTTAGGGCTTTAAGTATTTTAAAGTTAAATATTTTATCACTAAGTGCCACGATATCATATCTGCTAAAGTTAGGCATATTATTTTCTAATTCTTTAGGCGTAAGCACTTTCACCTCTGCTCTAAAATATTGAAATAATTTTTCTACTGCCTTTGATGATGCCTCACTCTTGTCTACAATAAGAATTTTTTTGCCTACTAACCCTTTATCTAGAAGACGGTATTTACGTTTTTCTCTATTTTTTTCTTCTATAGGCAACTTAAGTTCAAAATGCTGATATCCATCTTCACTTTCTATTACCTTTAAGACACCATCCATCAAGTAGGTTAATTCTTTTGCTACAAACAAACCCAAACCTACATACGTTCTAGAAGCTTCATCATAGTACGCATCAAATAGGGTTTCTCTATCTTTTATATGTAAGTTTGTTCTTAAATAAAAGTGTAACTGTAGTCCTTCTTTTAAATTTGAATAACTTGTAACTTCTAGTTTTATCTCTTTATTTTGTGTGTATTGCATCATATACTCAAGGATATTACTCAATATTTTTCCTATGTGTAAAGAATCTGCCAACATATATCTTGGTACATCTTTCTCAATATCAAATACAAGTTCCATACCATTATTTTTATGGGCTTGATTGAGTGTTCCTGCCACTTCATTAAGCACATGGTTAAAATTAAATATTTCATTTTGAATCACAACTTTTTTAGACTTTAATCGTAAAAATCTAATCAAATCCTCAGTAACATCTAGGAGTTCATTTTCACTATACATCACTTTTTCTATTTCTTTATACAATAGTGTTTCTTTCACCTTTTCAGCGATGCTACTTGTATGACTCATCGTTTCCTTAGCAAGCGTATGGATATTTTCACTCATACTTGAAAGCACTTCATGTTGTTTTTGTTCCAGCTTTTTATGTTTTGATTTTATTTTTTCATGTTCTGCCCTCAATCGTCTCATCTGCTCTGATGATACAAACATAAAAAGTATTCCCACAATAGCTAAGCCAAAAAGTGCTATCCAAAAGCTATTATCTAGCTCTGTAACAGGCACTTTTTTCTATATACACTTTTCTTTCTACTGTCTGAACAATAGGTTTAGGTAAAAAACTGCTACTTTCTTTTCTATAATCACAGCATCATGAAAATGTTCTTTTATTTTCATATATGTAAGTGCTAAAGCTTCAGTTCGTTTATATGGTCCAAGCTGCAAAGTATAGTTATCTGAGATTTTTTCAAGGCTTACATTAAGAGGGCTAATGTCGTTATTTTGTGCAAACTCTACATGCCTTGTCTGTTCTTCAAGCATCTTATTTTTTTCACCATAAGACAATACAATAAAGCTTTCCGATGCCACAACAAGACTACATAAGACCAACCAAAGCCATACTGAACGATACAAACTACGCATTTTTTTCTCCTAATACTTTTATTTCTCTTTCCATCTTCTTTTGATTGTCTTCAATTTCCCTCTGTGTACTATCCAACTTTCCCATTTTACGTCTATTTTTTATTGATAAAATAAGTCCTATCACAGCAAGTAACCCTATAGCCAACCACTCTAATCCCAATAGAGCTGTTTCTACTTTAACTGCTAATGCTACATTACTGTTGGTATTTCTCGATATAGGTACTCTTGTTCTTATCATATTTATCTTGTTTTTCATCGTATATATATAAAATATATCTGGAAATATAGGGGCTAGTAACACCAATAGCTCGTTACGTAAAACTAAAGTGTCTATGGGTGAAATAACGACTGCTTCATATGCTTCATATGTCTCTATAAAAAAAGTAAAGTGATACTGTTCTTTTAGGCTACGTGTTGTAAGATTTTCATGAAAATATACCTTTAGTTTGAGCAAATCATTTTCTGTGCTAATCATATCTTTATGGCTGCTTACAATTAACTTTTGAGTCCTTCCCTCTTCCACTTCTCCAGCACTAAAAGAAAATGTAAATACAGCCAATAACAAAAGAATTCAACGCATAAATATACCTTTATAGAGCAAATAAATTTAGAATTTTAGTTTAAAAATAGTTATGCACAAGTGTAGCATACTCTTTATAGTTTTATTTCTTAAAATGATAAAATTAATCTAATTATAGTTATAATCAAGAAATGAT
>CAYXTZ010000021.1:0-14961 GCA_964468535.1 uncultured Sulfurovum sp. | reverse complement strand
ACAGTCTCTTCAAACTTCATAAAAGCCCTATCCATAGCTAGCACTATGCTTTGTATATCATTTTTACTGGGTACTTTTGTGCTAAATAACCTAGCAGTTCTTTGTTTTGTTTTTACATTTTCCAAACTCCACCTTGCATCAAGATATACATACTCACCTTTGGCTATAAAACGTGTGATTTGTACCGACACTATGATGCGTGGCTGTTTGTCTATGCCCCATGGATAAGCATACACTTCTGGCTGGTTAAACTTTTTTTGTAAAAAACTTATAAGTCTACTAGTAAGACCTGCGTCCAAATCTTCACCCCATACAGCATTGCCCAGAAGTGTTATTTGATTAGATGATTTTGCTATAGTGATATCTCTTTTATATAAATAACCAGGAACGCTAATTTTTGCAACACCTATGGCGTTCTTTTGAGTCTTGTAAACAACTGGAGGTTGTGAAGCCATAGAGAGTATATAGTAGTTTTTTGATGCTGAAAAACATCCATTTAAAGTAAATAAAATAGCAAAAATAAAAAGTATTTTTATCGTTCTCATTAGTCATCTCCAAATATAAGTGAGTTAGGGTTTCTGTTAAGCATACGTAAAAACACTTGCATCTCCGCTGAAGTCTTAGTAAGTATCTCCAAGGTCTGCGTTAACTGCTCTTTTACAAGTGAGTCACTATCATATCCCTTAACGACTTTTGATGTATCATTTAGGGTCTTAGTCATAGACTTTAGAGCTTTATTTAACTCATCGGGCATAACCTCAAATGACTTTTTGCTTGTCATTTTATTGATATCTTTTACCGTATCTATAAGTTCAAGAAGAAGCTCATTGGCATTTTCAACAGGGCCTTTAGCTTCTTCTATAACATTTTGTACAGAGCTTATCAATTCATCTAAAGGTAAGTTATTGAGCTTGTCCAATATCTGAGACACAGAGTCCATAATGCCTGAAGAACTTTGGCTTGCCACAGGGAGCTGTGCATATTTTTCACCTTTTACAATACTAGCTAAACCATCTTGATGCTTGAAAGTAAGGTCAATGTACTGAGCACCTGTTATGGGGTCCAAAGAGGCTATTTTAGCACGTAAACCCTCTTCTACTGCGGCATAAAAGTTTGCTTCTGCTGTACTGCTCTTATAGTTGTCATCTTTAAAAACAGACATATCAATCTCAATAATCACTGTTCCTTTCATCTGATGATTTTTTTTATCGTACGAAAGGCTAATCTTTAAAACTGTACCAATGTCAAAACCATCAAAACGTACCACAGAGCCATGACTTAAATTTGATATGGAGTCTTCTGTTACTAAGGTAAATGTTTTATTTTCTTTAACAATTGAACCTGCGGTATGATTTTCTGCTTCCGTTTGACTTTTATGTAAAATAAAAATATGATCTTTAGAAAGTGATTTACTACTGTCTTCACTTGTTGAAGAAAATACAATCCCACCTGTCAATAAATAATTCAAAGGTGCAATATCTACATCAATTTTTCCACGAGTAAAGTCAATTGTCATACTGTTTTTTACCCAAAATTTTGTATCATTATAAATATATTCTGCATACTGATTGTCCACAAATATCACAACTCCAACCCGTCTATGATTCAAAGAAATATACTTATGTGCTACTTTTCCAACTTTTATATCTTTATAAAAAATGGGCATACCTACAGAGATATTTTTACCATTATTTGATACTAAATGAAAATATTTACCCTTGCTTGTGTCTTGGTAGTGCTGAGTAAGTCCTGTGTGCCTCTCTCTAAATACACCACCCTTCTCCGAATGTACGTTAATATATGTTCCTGAGAGTAAAGTATCTAGCCCACTCACACCAGAGAATCCAACTTCAGGCTTCACTATCCAAAAACTGGCTTTTTCTGTCATATATGGTCTTGAAGCATTTGAATTCATACGCACACGTACAACAACCCCTTCAATGTCTTCTGCAATATAAATCTTTGTTACCTTACCTATGGGAACATTTTTAAATTTTACCACACTCTGACCTGCTACCAAACCTTCATTTTGAGGAAATACAATCTCTATCTCTGGCCCTAGGTCTTTAAAATACTGGTATGCTAGCCATCCTGCAATAAGCAATGCTATAAATGGCACAATCCAAATGGATGTTAAAAGATTAAATTTACTTGATTCTTCTATCTTTGGAATATTTGCAGGCATTTATCTATCTTCCTTTTATCTATTTTCTCTAATCAATGTTTCATCAAAGGCATGTGCCGCCAACAGCGTAAAAAAAACTGAAATAGCAAAAGCCGTTGCGGCAGTACCAGCAACGATTGATATGTTTGATAGGTGTATCAGAGCTGCCAATATAGCCACCACAAAAACATCTATCATCGACCAGGGACCTACGACCTCTGTCATATAGTAAAGTTTATGCTTGTTGACTTTCTTGTCTTTACCGATAGGGTATTTTACACTAATTAAAAGATAAAACAAAATGAGAAACTTCATCACAGGTATCATGATAGAAGCAAACAAGATAATAACAGCAATAGGATAAGAACCATGTTCCCATAAAAGTATAATTCCACCTAAGATGGTGCTACCCTCTCGCGTACCAAATTGATTTGTTATAAGCATAGGGTAAAGATTTGCAGGGATGTAAGCTATTATCGCTGTAATAAGATATGCCCAAGATTTTTCTGTAGAAAATGTTTCATGATGATAAATAGGTGAATCACAACGGCGACAGCTATTTTTTTTACCTTTATCTATATTTACAGCGGAACAAAGAGGGCAAAGTATCAGTTTGTCTTCATCTATTTCTATCATTTATTTTCTCCACCCAAAATAATGCGTTTTCTTAACATCCATAACTCTGAAAGACGTACACGCTTTACGATATACAAGTCTATCATCACAAATACTATCAATGACCAAAACGCGATACCCATATGTATTTGTGCATAGCCTATCAACTTTACTAATGCTACCATAATACTGATGAGAAATATATCTACCATACTCCAAGGTGTAATGCGTGCCAATAAAATAAGTAACTCTTTACTCAGCTGCTCTCCACGACCTAATCTCAGGAGCGTGAACAGCACAAGGTTAATCATAAAAATCATAAGAGGAAAAATCAAAATCAAAAAAGCACAAATAATTCCCACAATATAAAAGCCACTGTCAAAAAGACTAAATATCGTTTTAGGTATAGTGATAAACTGCTCTAGCCCCAAAATTTCTATTTGCACCAAAGGAAAAATGTTTGCCAATGCAAAAAATATCAACCCTGTGATACTCAATGCTAATCCATGATCAATCAACCTTGTATCATGGTGATAAAGCACATGACCACAAGCAGAACAACATGCTTTAGACTTATCTTGTATAGTCACTTCTTTATGCAGTGTATGGCATTTATGACAAATGATATAATTATCTAAGTCATCTTCATTTTCAAGTTTCATGGCTATAATTATAGCCAATGAAGATAAGGAGTCTTATGCGTATTCTTTCTATCGCTAAAACCATACACCATGAAGGTCTTGATATCCTCAATATCACTGCATCAGAACTGCTTTCGCAAACAAATATAGAAACATTTAGCTACATTATAATCAATGGTGGTGATGGGACTATAAGACGTGTGGTAAAGATACTTCACAGCATGCAACACAAGGCATCCATCATACTAAACCCTACAGGGTCATTTAATGTCATAGCCAAGTTACATCGTACACCTAAGTTAAGTAAAGTACTTGATGATTTAACAGAAAACAAATCTCCACAAACCACCTCACAAGACTACTATAGTTTGAATGATGAGATATTTTTATTTTCAGCTGGGAACATGGGAGACTTACAGCATATTTTTCTTTCAGAGACACTACGCTTTGGCATACTTAAACATGGTATGACAAAGTACATACTCTCCATACTTTTCCTACTTCCTCTACATCTCGTCATAACACCTTTTATGCTTTTAAGTAAAAATAGATTTTTCGTCTTCACTCCTGTAAGTTTCATATCAAAATTTGGTAGTTTTTATGGAAAATTAGAAAAAGAAATACAAATAAATCTGGACAATCACCATAACCATATAGAACTGGATGGAGACATAGTAACCATAGAAGAGCAGACGCTTCAGATACAAAAGGCTGGAGAAATTTTTATCGTGAGTGGCTAATTTTTATACACTTTACTTATTTATTTTTTCATAATACTCAAGCACCCGCTTATCCACATTTATAACTCTATGTAAATACTGCGTCAAGTCACCTTTATTAAAATCAAGTTTTAGGTTTTTGGGGTTGATGGCTCGTGAAATTGCTACATAGAACTGGCTTGGTGCAAAAATATTGTCTACATTACACACTAGATTGTCTATACTCATGCCTTGACTTTTGTGTATAGTCACAGCATAAGCTAGCTTCAGAGGAAACTGTGAGAGTGTGGCTAGGCTTATGGTTTCTATGCTTCCATCGTCCTTAACCAACATATCTACAAAGTCAAATTCATGCCTCTCCACACGTACATACTCTTCGTCTTTTTCTACTATGAGATGATTTTCTTCTATCTTTCTAAGTATGCCTCTTTCACCATTGACAAACTTGCCCCATTTATTGACTGTAAAAAGTATGGGAACGCCCTCTTTTAGTGTGAGTTGTTCACTTATAGGGAGCATATTTTTCCAACTCAAAAGTTTTTTTTCATGTACAGAGCCAAACATCTCTATGTTTGCAAAAAGTATGGTCTCTTCGGAATCAAGCTCGTTTATCTTAGCCCTGTTTGTTTGTTCTACTTCTAGGTTGCGTCCGTACAGATAAGTAGGGTCTTTTTCCATACTTTCATTGTTCCAAAGTCTGGTCATGTATGCTATCACTTCCTCATCACAGACCCCTTTGCGTACCTTAGAAAGAATGTAGGTAAACTCTGCGTCTGTAGTACGTTTCATTTCACTTAGTTCTATAATCATAAGCTCAAACCTGTCCCAAGCCATAGACTCAAAAGCATAAAGCTTTTCACCAAAAACATCATTACGGTTATTATTTTTGACGACAGGTGGCAACTGAAAAAAGTCACCCACAAAAAGCACCTTACCGATGTAGCCATAATTATTTAACCTGTAGGCTATCATGTCAAGTAAGTCTGTACTCACCATAGAGATTTCATCTATGATGATGAGTTCCGTGGCTTTAAGTATCTTTTTCAAATCCATCAAACGTTTTTTTGCACGTTTATCACTTTGATTTAGTTCATCAAAATTTGAAGAGATGCCAAACACAAAAAAGCTATGTACTGTAAACCCACCTATATTCACAGCACTTACCCCTGTAGAACCTAAAGACACCACTTGTTTAGCACGATTTCGGTAGTCTTTTATGATTTCATTGGTAATGTAAGACTTACCTACCCCTGCTCCCCCCGTGAGAAATACATTGCTGTGTTTTAGGGCTTCGAGTACATCTATTTTATCTTCCAAAACTAGCCTTGATGCCTGTTTCTTTAGTGAAACCAGCCTTGTCTATGTGTCCACCTTTACATCGGCTATACATCTTTTTACCCTTGTGAAGTAATGTTCCTAGGTCTTCACTTCCTGAGCCTAGCTGTAACCAAAGTTCTGTCACTAAGCCACCTTTACACTTCAAAACAACACGTGCTCCTGCCCCTTTTCCGAAGGTTTTATTTGCTACCTTTCTTACTTCTTTTAATGTGATACGCTTACCTATATTTTCTTTAAAAAGTTGACCTAAAGCAGAATTATTGACTTGTTCTAGTAAAGAAATAGCATCTTTATAGTAGGCATTTGCCTCTGTCCCATAACAAGTACCATGTTTTACCCACTCATGTTTATGTAAATCCGAGGCAAATCCAGGCATGAGTTTTTCAAGCTTACTTTCTACTTCTTCATCAAGTGCTAAACAAGGTAAATCTCTCCATCGTTTGTTTTTGTCTGCATTTATGAGTTCACTATCAACATCACAATATACATTGTTGCGAGGCTGTGGCCATAGTCCGTGTAAAACAAACTCCTGCTCATGGCTCTTGCTGCGAAACAAATCACCTACATTTCTTTTGCACTCTTTTTTAGAGCGGTGTGTTTCGCAAAAAGCATTGTGCCAGCTCAATGCCAGTAGATTTTGTTTACTTAGCCCTGCAGAAGTGATAAACTTTTCTCTTTTTGGTTTTTGGTTTATATTTAGTGTTGCTATACGAAGTTCATCTTCTATATTTAGAACTGTAGATTTAGCAAGACTAACATCAGCAGGGTTTGTATTTGCTTTTTCTTTAGAGAAACATTCATCATTAACCCAACGCTGTGCTGGGGTCTCACCTTTGACTATGATGAGATTTTGACCTTTATAGTGCTTAAGTACAGTATATTTGCGTGTGGTATCAAGTACAACATGCTGTGTATTTTTAGTATGCTTCATATTGTTGTAGGCTTCACAGTTTTGTATTGGTTTTGCATCATACCTTGCAGATACAAATGTAGAAAGCATGAGTAAAAATATCCCTATCTTTTTCAAAAATATTCCTTAAATCTTAAATAATTTGCTATTATACTCTAATAATTTAAAGTGTTTAAATAAAGGAAATACCCTATGGATATAGCATGGCTAGAACAATTTAATTTGCACGAGAGAAACCTTGTATCTGATATGACTATCTTACTTATAGAATTAGGCATACTTATTTTTCTCTATGTCACATTTAAACTCATACTTAACTTTACAAAGAAAAAGCTCATAAGCCTCCAGCCAAAAGTAGAAGAAAACATCCAACGTACATTTTCTCTCATCTCTTTTGTCCTGACTTTGACTTTTGTCTTCTCTTTTCTTACTGTCTTGGGCATCAACCTCTATCAGCTCTACCTAGGTGCTGACCTAAAGACCTATACGCTTAGTAATATAGACAAAATACCCCCTAACTTTTGGAAAAACTTGGGCATAGGATTTGCAAAGATTATCGGACTTTTCATCGCTGCAAAGATTATCATAAAAAAATTACTACCTCTATTGGATACCCTCAGCGACAAAGCTGTAGCGTACAAAGGTCTCAAAGAAAACAACAAATCGGTACTCTCTTTCTTCTCTCACCTCAAAAAGATGATAAAGAATATCATCTGGCTACTTGTACTCTACTTTACAACACAATGGTTTCCCTTCCCTGAGTCTGCGGGAGCTTATGTGATGTTGGCTATCAAAATTTATGCCATTATCACTATAGCCATTCTCATTGTAAATGCAGTAGATGCAATAGTAGCTACTATAGATGACTTTTCTAAAAACTATGCACGTAAAAACAACTTTATAGAGTACTACACTTCACTAGAACACCTCATACCCCTCTTTAAAAAAGCTGTAGAGTACATCATCTACGTCTCTGCTGCCACGCTAGTCATTTCTCAGCTTGACTTCATCTCCTCACTTGCACAGTATGGTGCGGCTGCTATTCAGTCTATAGGTATCATTTTTGTGTCTCGTGTCATCATAGAACTCATGAAACTACTCATTGACAAAAAGTACCTACATGAACGCTTAGAAGAAGAAGAAAAAAAACGTAACGAAACCATCTATCCTATCTTCAAATCCTTGCTTGCTGCTATGATATATTTTGTAGCTATCGTCATGGTGCTGCAAAGCTTTGGTTTCAACCCTATCCCACTTCTAGCAGGTGCGGGTATACTTGGTATGGTCATTGGGCTTGGTGCACAACAACTCATAAATGACCTTGTATCTGGTTTTTTCATCATCTTTGAGCAGAGCATCCAAAAAGGAGACTATATCAAGTGTGGTGAGGCTGAGGGCGTAGTAGAGAGTATTGGCTTACGTATCACCCAAGTGCGTAGTGATGATGGGGAACTACACATACTCAAAAATGGATCTATCACTGACCTCATTAACTATTCCACCCAATATGTAAATGCCGTAGTCAATGTAGGTGTAGATGCACAAAGTAATCTACCTTTTGTGTATGAAACCCTAGAAGCGTTAGGTAAAGAACTAGATGAAGATAACGATGATGTACTAGGCACACTTGCCGTAGATGGCGTAGACGACTTCTCCGGGCCAGAAGTAGTCATACGTACCATTACCAAAGTAAAGCCTGGTCAACACAGGTTCTTGAAACGTATGATACAAGAGAGAATTATAGAGCGTTTTAAAGAAAAAAATATTGAAATTCCATTTGAAAAGAGGTATGACCTCTAATGATATTTGAGAACTTAGAAACTCTTCCTAGTTCCTTGGGGAATAAATATAAATCCCCTTGTGTCCACAAACGTAAACGCTCAAACATGATGCTAAACCCACTAAACCTCAAGCATCTTAACCGTATAGATGAGAGTGAGGCAGACATGATAACACTTAACCTTGAAGATGCTATAGCTCCAAGCCGTAAAAAAGAAGCACTGCACAACATCGCTCTTTTTCTCTCACATATGGAACATTCCAATAGTTTCATCATCGTGCGTGTGAATCCTCTTGAAGAGGGAGGTGCCAAGGAGATAGAATTTTTAAATGACTTTTCTTTTGATGCAGTACGTCTAGCAAAAGTCAAAACACAAACCGAGGTAGCCCAAGCACTTACTCTACTCTCACCTGACAAAGAACTGCATATCTCACTAGAAACGAAAGAAGCCTTTGAAAATCTAAGTACTCTACGCATAGATGAGCGTCTTACTGTGGCAAACTTAGGTATATTGGATTTACTTAGCTCTTTGGGATTACCTCAATCCATAGTCGCAGTAGAAAACCCTACGATAGACTACATACTTTCCAAGTTTTTGATAGATGCTAAAACAGCGGGAATTCACCCTATAAGCTTTATGTTTCAAGAGTATAATGATACTGAAACATTTAGGTCATGGTGCGAAAAAGAGAAAATGATGGGCTTCACCTCTAAAGCATGTATGGGACCTAAACAGGTAACTATTGCCAATGAGGTCTTTAAAACAGATACACTTGCACTAGCGCGTGCCAAATACATCAAAGACACATTTGAAACCCATGCAAAAAATGCCCAAAATGGATTTATGGATGATCGCTATGGCTTCATAGATGAACCTATCTACCGCGATGCACTACTTACACTAAAGGAATTCAAATAAAACATATAATACTCATTTTACTCATCCCCATTTTTCTATTTGCTAATGATGACAGACTGCCCATCTCCTATAACTATTTAGAAAAAAAAGAAGTTAAACAATTCATAAATATGATGGTAAATAAATATCATTTTCAACGAAGTTACATAACAGATGTGATGAAAAAAGCAAAACTAGACAGAGATACACTTGCACGCTACTCAGGAAAGTACAAAGTAGGTAGCACAAATGGGACATGGGAACGCTATAAAGCCCACGTCTTAGACAAATCTAGTTTAGCAAAAGCTAAGAAGTTTAAAAAAGAATACTACAAGACGCTAAAACGTGCAGAAAAAGTATATAAAGTAGATATGGACTACATCGTAGGTTTTATGGGTGTAGAGAGTAAGTTTGGAGAGTATACAGGTGACTACTCTGTCTTAGATGCCTTAGCTACCCTAGCCTTCCATCCCAATCGTATGAAAAAGTTTTTTAAAGCTGAGTTTAAACACCTCTTTTTACTTGTACGTGAAAAAAAATACGACATACATACACTAGAAGGCTCATTTGCAGGAGCTATGGGCTGTGTACAACAAGTCCCTTCCATGGCACGAAAACACAAGTCTGATTTTAATGGAGATGGCATAACAGACCCTTGGGATGTCGAGGACTGCATAGGGTCAATTGCTAAATTTATGCATAAAAATAAATGGCGTAAAGGTGCAACCGTGGCTGTGCCAACTTCATTTAAAGGAAAACGCTTTAGAGGCAAAGATTTTAGAGGTCTAAAAACCTCACATAAACAGAAAATATCTTTAAGTACCATAAGAAAACATGGCATAAAACCTTTAAAACCATTTCCTGAGTCAAAAGCTTATTTACTTAAAAATAGAAACCTCACACATGATGACATCTGGCTAGGGGCAAAAAACTTTAGAGTCCTCACGCGATACAACAACTCAACGTCTTACGGCATGGCGATACATCTTGTAGCAGAACATGTCAAAGAAACCTCAAATAGATAAGTATTTTTTCTCAAATTCACTTTTGGGAAGGGCTTTGTCGAAATAAAAGCCTTGAAACACATCACAATCATGGTTTTTTAAATATTCAAATTGCTCCAAGGTCTCCACACCTTCTGCCACTATTTTAAATTTAAAGTTTTTTGCTATCGATATAATGGTCGATATCATCTTTTGATTATTGCTACCTTCCATCATCTCAGTCACAAAACTTTTATCAATTTTTATTTCATCTATAGGTAACTCTTGTAAGTAACCCAAAGAAGAATACCCTGTTCCAAAATCATCTATGGAAAATGAAATGCCTGACTTCTTAAGTCTATCCATGGTAGAAATTACCTTATCTATATCTTCAGAAAATACATGTTCTGTAATTTCAAACATTATAATCTGATTCATATCAATCTTATTTTGAGTCAATACTTCTACCTCTTTAATAAAGGGCTCATGCAACAATTGTCGTATGCTGATATTGATAGAAAATTTTTGTACAAATTTCCCTTTCTTATTCCATTGTCCCAATACTTCCAAAGACTCTTTCAATACATAAGAACCTAGTTCTAAAATAAGTCCTGTATTCTCAGCAATAGGTATAAATTCACTGGGTGACAAAACCCCCAATTCAGCATCTGACCAACGTACCAAAGCTTCACATCCAATCATCTCTTGATTGCTATCAAATTGTGGTTGATAATACATTTTTAATGTATTTTCTTTTAATGCTTGATAAAATTTTTGTTCAATAAGTAAATGGCGTTCTACTTTTTCAGACAAAGCCTCATCAAAGAAAATAACACTATTTCTTCCTCTAGCTTTAGCCTCATACATCGCTATATCAACTTCTTTGATAAAATTATTTGCATCAGAAGTAATATTTTTTACCTCATGAACCCCTATACTGGCACTAATATACAAATGATGATGATAAATTGCATAAGGTTCTTTTATGCAAGCCAGCAAACCATTGGCAAACTCATATGCTAACTCTTCCATGTTCAGACTTGGTTTTTTCTCTTTACTGACAATAATAAACTCATCATCACCTAGCCTGGCGACTACGTGTGTATTTTCAGAGTATTCCTCAATTCTCCTTGATACTTGTATCAGTAACTTATCTCCTACATCATGACCCAAAGAATCATTAATAGTTTTAAAGTGATCTAGGTCAATTAAAAAGAGGTGAGACATTTTATTATGTTCCACTACTCTTTCACTAAGTGACTGCATATATTCAAGAAAATACCTACGGTTATAAAGTCCTGTCAAACTATCATGCTCTGCTCTATAGTGATTATCTACTATTAGCTTGTTTGTATTGTAGGCTGCATATAACAAAACTGAGACAAAGATAAGAGAAAAGGCAGAGAGTACATACCCAAACCATACTCCCATAAAAAAGAAATAGAAACTAAGAGGCAACATAAGGGTCAACAATATAGGAACAAAAATCTTTTTATCCGACACCAAAAGTGCAGAGGCAACCACAGATGCACCTAATTGCGTAAAAATGGCGATGTAGTGTAAGTTATATTCGTCGTTTTGCACATTAATGACAAATATGATGGACCATGAGGAAAAAATAATATACATAAAGATTGTTAGCTGTTTATACCAACTTTTTAACTGCTCTTCATTCATTTTTGTATTTTCAAAAGTTTTATACAGATGATACCCATACAAAGAAACTACTACAATAAATATATACCATAACAATGAAAGAAGTAACACATCAAATACCCAAGCAAAAATGACATAGACTACGCCTGGTATAAGTGACAGCCCTATCATTAAAAGTATCTGTTTTTGTAAAAAATTATAATATTTTTGCTGTTTCATATTAGGTTTTATTTCATATATTTTTAGTGAACATCATCTATTCTTCAAAAATGATAATATCATAGGCACTGGTTGTAACAAGTGCCTTACTTACATGCACGGAGCCATTACGATTTACTTTTGAGAGTTCTAAACGAAGTTGATCTATCTCTGTTTGCATGGCATCTATCTGCTCCTTTAGTTGGAGTACTATGTCAACACCAGCAAGATTGACCCCCATTTGGCGAGTCAAACGTAAAATGAGTTTCATACGTTCAATATCGCGTTGAGAATAAAGACGCATACGCCCTTGGGTACGTGAAGGTTCTACCAAACCTTCACGTTCATACTGACGAAGTGTTTGAGGATGAATATCTAGCATCGTTGCTACCACTGAAATAAGGTAAACAGGTTCATCATATCCGTGCATCTTCTCTCCTTTTACTTACAGTTTTTCTTCCAACATCTCTTTCACTTCTTCATCCATGGTCTCCACATCAGGAAGTACCACATTAGCTACAAGATATAAGTCGCCCTTCATAGCTGTTTTTCTATCTGGTACACCTTTACCTTTAAGTCTAAATTTCTGAGCATTTTTAGTGTTTTGTGGTACTTTGAGTGATACTTCTTTTTCTGGTGTTTCTATAGCTATTTTACCACCAAAAAGTGCCTCTTTGAGTGGAACATCAAAGGTTTTATATAAATTATCACCTTTTCTTTCATACTCATCTGAAGATGCTACTTCTACCTGTATAAGCAAGTCACCTGCTTGACCTTGGTATTGTTTACCTTTACCGCGTACACGCATGGTTTCTGAAGATTTTATACCTGCTGGTATTTTAATGTCAAAGCTTTGTCCATTTGCTGTGATATTGTGTTTACCGCCAGTCACGGAGACCATAAAAGGGATAGTGATACGTACCTGCATATCTAAATTTGGTCCGCCAAAACCTCCACCGAAGCCTCCTTGACCACCAGAAAATCCTCCGCCCCCAGCACCAAACATTTGACGCAGTATCTCATCAAGGTCCACTCCACCACCTTGACCCTGGGCAAAATCATGGAAGTTCTGACCTCCAAACATCTGGTCACCATACTGGTCATACTGTGCTTTTTTATCAGCATCGGAAAGCACTTCATATGCAGCATTAATTTCTTTAAACTTATCAACAGCAGACTCATCTTTGTTGATGTCTGGATGATACTTTCTTGCAAGTTTCCTATAAGCTTTTTTGATTTCATCAGCAGAAGCATTTTCGCCCACACCGAGTGTTTCGTATAAACTCTTTGACATATTTTATCCTAAATCATAATTTTATTATTTTATTCTTGGGGATTATATCAAAAAGGTTGAGTCAATGTCAATCAAGTTTGACATTTTGAACACTCTAAATAAAATTATTATTTATATGGTACTGTTTTGTACCCTTCGTGAATCATTTTCATGATGCCACCTTTTAGATTTACAACGTTATAGCCTAATTTTTCAGACAAAAATTCAGCAACCATCCCCGTACGTGACCCTACTCTACAGATAAGGGCAAATTGCTCATCTTTTTTTACAGCCATATTAAGCTGCATTAAAAAATTTTCTACAGAAAAATTACCCTTCTCATCAAAAAACATAATGGTATATGAATCTTTAACTATCCCTGTTTCTTTCCATTCAGCAGGCGTTCGGATATCTATAATCTTCATATTTTTATCTGTAAAACTTGGCGTAGCCCATACATGTTGAAGTTCAGCCATGAGCATCGTTGCTGTCAATAATAATCCAACTACTATTTTTTTCAAACTCTAGTCCTTATCTTATAATATTTAAAATTATATCTAATATATATAAACAGAATATTACACATGCACGAGTATTTAAAAATTTAAGTACAATGCCCTATGAATTTTACACATATTACTGACATACATGCAATGGAACTAAACATTTATCATCAATTTCGAGAACATGCTTTTAAAACCGATGGTTCTTTTGTAGCTGACAGTCCTAAAGTGGTAAATCTGCTTATAGCAGAAGAAATAGAGGTCTGCAGCATCTTGGCAACGCAAGAATACTACGAAAAACATACCTCTCTTTTAGCAACTATACACAATGCAACATTTTATATAGCCAGTAAAGAACAAATGCAAAATATAGTTGGACATAAAATACATCATAATGTCATGATGCACGGTATTCGTCCAAAAGAAACAAACTTAAATGAACTAGACGATAACATACTCATGCTTGACGAGATAAGCTCCACGCAAAACATAGGTGCAATCGCCCGTTCAGCTGCAGCCATAGGCATAAACTCTTATCTCCTACCAAGCTATGGACCTCATCCCTATTCACGTCGTGCTTTACGTGTAAGCATGGGACACATCGCTATGCTAAAAACCCACATCTACACCGATATGCAAGAGACCCTAAAAACACTGAAAGAAAAGGGATACTATATCTACGCAGCCGAAGTCACAGCAGCTTCCACGCCTCTAGCCTCACTTAAAGTCGCAGACAAATGGGTACTACTCATGGGACATGAAGGTTTTGGACTATCTGAAGAAGTACTGGCACTTTGTGATGAAGTTGTTACTATCGAAATGATGGAAGGCGTGAAGAGTTTTAATGTGGGAATCGCAGCTTCAATAATGATGTATCAGTTTAAACATGGAAGGTAATTTTCCATGTTTATTTATTAATGTAAAAAGTGTCTAACTGTAGTAAAATAAAGTGAAATACCATGTTCATTGGCAGCTTCAATGACTTCATCATCTCTTATACTTCCGCCAGGCTCTATGATGGCTTTTATACCAGCTGCTGCTGCTGCATCTATGCTATCTCTAAATGGGAAAAATGCTTCAGATGCCATAGCAGCCCCAGATACATCTAGTCCCATCTCCTTAGCTTTTTTCAAGGCACACCCAGCTGCATCCACGCGTGAAGTCATGCCCATACCTACAGCCACCATGGCCGAATCTTTTACATAGACTACGCAGTTAGATTTGGTAAGTCCTGCTACTTTCCATGCTATCTCTAGGTCTTTCATCTCTTGTTCTGTGGCTGT
>CAYXTZ010000020.1:0-15003 GCA_964468535.1 uncultured Sulfurovum sp. | reverse complement strand
GAAAGTATTTTTTCTTCTATAAGTGTTTCCACACTTTTTGAGACATCTACATCCCAACCCGTAGCACCAAATACAGTGAAGTATTCTAACGCTTTATCAAAATTTTTGATATTATTTGCATATGCAAAAGAGCGAAAATGCTGTAAAAGTGTGGGGCATTTTGCCATGAGTTTACCTTTTTTTAATGTATTGTACTATTGTTTTATATCAGCTCTTGCTACAAACTCTAACACCGTAGCATTGATACAGAAACGCTGTCTCCCCCCAGGTGCATCATCAAATACATGCCCTAAATGAGCCCCAGATTTCTTGGCAACAATTTCTACTCGTCTCATACCAAAGGAGTTGTCTTCTCTTTGCACGGTTGAACCTTTGACAGCTTTAAAAAAGCTAAGCCACCCTGAACCAGAGTTAAATCTATCTCGTGTGTCAAAGAGGATGTCTCCTGAGACTTTGTCTATAAACACCCCATCACCTGTATTTTTAAATTCTTTATATTGTTTACAGAATCTACTGTCTGTTTTTTGTCTAAAGGCAACATCGTAACCTTCGCTGTTCTTACCAAGTTTAAACGCACCTACGGCCCTGTAAAATGTTTTTTCATCCATATATCCAGTATATGCATATACTTCTTTAGCATCTTCTATAAATATGATGGTAGGCGTGCCTTGTATCTCACTTTTTAGTTTGAAGCCTCTAAGTGCTTCTTGATGGGTAGTTCTTAGTGGAATAGTGCCTTTGTAGAGGTCTGTGACATCGGCTTTGAACTTTTCACAGAATTTACAATGCTCAGCATCGATGACTACTATCTCTTTGCCTCCTAGAGGGCTTATGGTTTTTATATCAGCTTTAATTTCGGTATTGCCGAAGTTTACACCAGTGCTGTGGTTAGGGCAGTAGCCTAAAGGGTTTTTTTCTAGATAATTTTGGTGCTGTACTTCTGCTACGTAAAACTGTTTTAAAGGCTTTATCTCTGTGGTTATTTGTCCATATCCTGCTTTGGTGAGTAGGGCTTGATAGGCTTTTTTAGTGGCAAGGGCTAGTGCTTTTTGTTTATCATTGGTGTAGTACAGTGCAGAGCGGTAGTTGTTGCCTATGTCGTTTCCTTGTCTGTTCCCCTGTGTTGGGTCATGTAGTTCCCAAAATGATTTTATGAGACTTTCAGTGGAGATTTTACTATCATCATAAATTACCTTGACTACCTCTGCATGATTTAGCACTTTGTTGGAGTGTCTAAATTTGAGTACAGTATCGTAGCTAGGGTCAGCATAGTCTCCACCTGCGTAGCCTGAGGTTGCACGTTTGACACCCTCTAGGTTTTCAAAGTGTTTTTCCACACCCCAAAAGCACCCAGCAGCAAAGACGATGGTTTGTGTTTTGGCTAGTAGACCTGTAGTCAAGGCTACACTCAGTCCTAAAAATAAAAATATTTTTTTCATGATAATTTTCCTGATTCTTTTATATGATTGGAGTGTAGCATATTGTTTGTGTAGTGTATGTAGGGTGTTTGTTTTTTTGTTAGATATACTTGGATATACTGAGAAATAGCAGAAACTTTTAAAGGGAATACATGAAATCATACGACATCATAGTCATAGGGGCAGGGCGTGGAAGTAACTTGGCCCGTAACGCAGGTAAAGCAGGCAAAAAAGTAGCCATCATAGAAAAGTCCAAGTTTGGAGGTACTTGTCCTAATAGAGGTTGTGTACCTTCTAAACTTCTCATAGGCTACGCAGAGGTTGCTAGGAGTATACAGGAGTCCTCACGACACTTCATAGATGCCACCATAAACAACATAGATGTGGCTAAAATATTTGAAGAGACCAATGCTCACATAGCAAAAGTAGACCCTTCGTATAGAAGTAAATTTAATGAAAATGTAGATACCTATACGGGTGAGGCTTCTTTTGTCTCAAACTATGTGCTAGAGGTAAATGGTGGGCAACTTACATCCCCTAAGATAGTCATCGCTACAGGTACTCGCCCTGTACCAGCACCACACGAAAAGGCTTGGACGAGTGATGACATCTTTCCCTTAGAGGGCATGCCTCCAAAGTCTATTACCATTGTAGGTGGTGGGTTCATAGCGTGTGAGTTGGCTAACTTTTTTGATGCAGTGGGTGTAGAGACAAAACTTTTGATACGCGATCAAAAAATTTTAGCAAATGAAGATGAAGAAATATCTGATATTTTTAAAGAACAGTTTACTAAGCATGTGGATGTAGCTTTTGACACTAGCATAAAAGAGTTAGTATATAAAGAAAATCAATTTATCTTGAGCTTAGAAAACAAAAATGGCGAACAAATAGAACATGTGAGTGAAGCACTACTATATGCCATAGGAAGAGTGCCAAATACAGATACACTAAAACTAGAAAATACAGATATAGAAGTAACTAAAAGAGGTTTTGTAGCCAGAGATAAAAACTTTGAAACAGCGGTTGAAGGTGTATATGTAGTGGGTGATGCTTCAGGTGAACACATGTTGCAGCATGCTGCTGCGATGGAAGTAAACCATGTACAAAAAGTACTGCTCTTGGGGACACAAGCACCCTACAAGTTTAAGTACATGCCTCATGCAGTTTTTACTCATCCAGAAGTAGCCTCGGTAGGTCTCACTGAACAAAAAGCTAAAAAAGAAGGTGTCAAATACGTGGCTATTTCTAAAGGGTGGTTAGCCAGTGCCAAAGCACAGTCTTTACGCATAAAATATGCCAGAACCAAGCTACTCATAGACCCAGATACTTACGAGATACTAGGCTGTCATCTCATAGGTCCACAATCTGCTACGATGATGCACCAAGTCCTTAGCATCATGCACATAGACAATGACATACGCCATCTAAAAGAGATGCTCTATATTCACCCAGCTCTTAGTGAAGCGTTACTGCCTGCTGCGGTGAAAGCGGTGTCTGCTGTGAAAGCATATAATTAAGGGCAGCATTAAAGGCTAAAGACGTTCTATTTTTCCTCTATGAAGCACTACGATGCCTTTGTCTTCTAGTTCTTTAAGTAAGCGTGAGATGACAACCCTTGAGCTTCCTAGCTCAATAGCCAGTTTTTCATGGGTAGTGGTTATCATGTTACTAGGTTGTTTGGAAAGCCATTCTACTATGCGTGTGTCTAAGCGTTTAAACTTAATATCACTTATAAGTGCTGTAAGTTCTTCAAAACGTAGTTGATAAAGGGAAAACAGATAAGATTGGTAGACATCTGACATTTTAGAGAGTTTTTTAACACTCTGCACATCGATGAGGTAGCCTTCTATGTCGGTGATGGTTTGGGCTGATGCTACTGCGTCAGTTTGTGAAAGTAACGAAGCTGTGTTTACGATGCACTGTTCACCTGCTTTTAGGTTATAAAGCGTGATATCTTCTACACTGTCAGCTTGTGTGTAGAGCCTTACTTCGCCATGAGTGAGCCATAAAATATTGTCGCATACATCACCTTGGTAAAAGAGTAGGGTATTTTTTGGTATGGAAATGGGTTTGATATGTTGTTCTAAAAATAGACTTGCGTCTGCTTCAAGATTTTCAAGAAAAGGGTAAGAGGTTAGTTTCATAATAACTCCATACTATAGTACAATCACTATAGCATGAAAAAACTTGCTTAGTTGTCTTTAGTTTTGCAACCAGTGTTGATACCTAGCATTGCGTAAGGTGGACACCATCCGATAATAGCTGTAAATAAAAGCACAGCACCTACAACCCCAGCAATAATACTAGTAGTATCTGCAAATGCACTAACGCCACTCATTGCACCCCAAGCCAGTAAACCTGCACCTGCAACACCTCTAATAATTCTGTCTATTTTTCCTACGTTACATGTCATAATCGACTCCTTTATTTTGTATGTAAGAGTATTATGACAGTTTAAAAATACTTTGTCTGTAACATAGGTTACATAGTGAAACTATTTATATAGTTTTATGATAGCCAATGCAATACGTGCCGCATCTGCAAAGGTTCGAGCAGAAAGTGTTGAGCCTGAAATGGTGGGGATGCCTTTACCTGAGAAGAGATTGTCTTTTAAGTTTTTGCCTTTGAAAACTGATTTCCATCTGTCTTTTGGTTTGTACTCTAAAGGCTCATTAAATGCGACTATTTCTATATTTTTAATATTCTCTTTTTTATCAATCACGTAGAGTACAGCAGCTTTTTTTGTCCGTATAGTTTGGATAATCAATACTGCATACCCTACAACATTTTTACCTTTTTTGGCAGTATACATACGTATAGTTTTAGAATCAAGCTTTGCTTTTGCTAGTTTTTGCACAGTTTTTAGCTCTTTACCATTCAAGGTAAACTGTTGTTTAGTGACAGTAATATCGAAAGGGAAAGATGGTTTGATGAGGTCTGCGATATCTATGCCTTGTTTGGCATAGATAGTAGTAGACAGTAGGAGGAAAAATAGTATTTTCATTTTGGTATATCCCTTTATTGCACCAAGTGTAGATAGCGTTCATCTGTTAACGTTTTAAGAAAAGCTTCAAGTGCTTGTATCTTTCTATCACTTAACTCATTCATTGCTAAATCTCTATGGTTTATGGTTGATGGTACATTTGATATGCCCCATGGAGCAGCTGTTTCAGGGTTATTTGCTCTGATACCTGAACCCATATGGTCATAAAATTCCAACACAGTTCTAAGATTTTGGAAAACACCATTGTGCTTATAAGGTCCAGTCACTTCAACATTTCTAAGTGTGGGTACTTTAATCGCAGCATCATTGGCTTTTCCAACACTTGGTGTCGCAGCAAATACACCATGATCTACAGCGTTAGCCTCACCTAAGCCTAAAGCATTTCTTCGTGCTAAGGCAGCTAGGTTTTTAGGTGTACCAATATTGTGGTAAGTGTAGTCAGTGAATGTTTCTTCTGCAACGATAGATTGTGCTTTTAGTTGATGACATGTGACACAATTTGTGTTTGCATTAGAGAAAAATAGTGACATCCCTAAATCTTCATCTATACTCCAGTTACCTTGCTCTAAACATGCACCTGTCTGTTTTCCTGACTCTTTACATGCTACAAGCTTATCATACTTTGAAGTAAAAGGAGAAAAAATATCTGTTTTTTCAAATTGACCGATTGATTCTCCCATAGCTTCATAGGCGGCATCTGTATCCTTGAAAATATTTTCACCATATAATTTTTTAAATGCTTCTACAACTTCTGGTTTTTCTTGTAAACGTACAATCACCGAAGCCCTGTCTGGCATCATCATTTCTGCAGTATCCAAGGGAGGTAACATGGCTTGGTCTTTAAGTGTGGCTGCTCTGCCGTCATGAAATTGACCTCCCGTAACAGTAGCTGCATTAAAGGTAGGTGAAAATTTTGCATACATGGCAGTTTGAGTATTTCTTTCACCCAATGAAATATCATCATCTCCAACAGACAATGCTCCATGTATGAAGACAGCTTGATCAGTTCCAGGTTTTCTAAATCGTGCATCTATAAAAGCATTGTCTTCATCGTGGCAAGTAGCACAGGATGTTCTTCTCGTGAGAGATAAATCTTTGTCATGAAACAAGAATTTCCCCAATTCTTCTTTTGTGTTGAGGTTTATTTCTCCATCACCACTACCTCCACCACCACAGCTAAGCAATACAATACTGCTAGCTAGCAAAGCCAATATATTATTTCTATTTCGCACAATACATCCTTTATAGTTATCTTTACTATAATAATATCTTTTCTTTTATCCAAAAGTATTGACAAAAATCAATACTATAGTGACTAGCTACAAGAGCTACCATACATTACACTCTTGTAGTAAAAATGTTTATTTTTAAAAAATAAACCCTAGTGAAGCTACAAATGCCTCTTCATCAGCAAGATTTGCACCTGCTGCATAGTCTTTTATGTTGTATTCAGCTTTTATAACAACTTTTGGATCAGGGAAATAAGCAAGACCTAGTGTGTATTGATTAAATTTATGGTTATCTGGGTTTGATGTTTCATTATCTGTATCCATATCAAGTCTTTCTATTTCACCTACTGCATAGAGTTTTTGAGTGCTTGCAACATTGTGCAAAACATCATAGCCCACGGTGATATATTGACCATTGACAAGTCCTGGAATGACTTTCGATGATGTGTGTAAGTTCTTGTATCCATCACCCAAGCTACCCAAGCTAGCAAGTGCCTGTACATCCCAACCATTTGCCTTGTAGGTTATGTGAGCTTCTGTTATAAAGAGAGACATATCAGCATCTGTATTGTTAACTTTTGAACCTGGCTTGGATTGAGCTAGAACAGTTGTTTGTCCGTAGAGCATCGAGCCACCTATTTCCATACCTGCAATAGCGGTATAGTTTACACGCCCCACTGCAGAAAAATCATCTGTAAATTGTCTAGCACCTTGTCTTCCTTGCTGGATAAACCTTCCTTCTATAAATCCACCCGCATCAGGAGAGGTAATGATTCCCGCATAATAGTCAAAATCATCATAGCTACCAAACATTAATGCACCATTTGTGTGCCAAGTAGAAGGGATGATAAAGCTCTCAACAATGGGTCTTTCAGAAGTCAAAAATGCAATAGGTTCATGATTTAGATTTATATTACCAAAAGGAACAAGTACATGTCCTACTCTTAGATTATATTTTTCATCAAACAAAAAGTCTAAATAAGAAAACTCGACAATGGCATATTTATAATTTTTAGTATTATCCGATCTAGCCCCACCATCTTCAAATTCTATTTCGGTGTTCATAATAATCCAGTCATTGAATTTGTATCCGATATATGGAACAAAACGTACTATATTGGTTTCTGACTTTCTTCTCGTTTCATTATTTGCTTTACCTGGAAAATTTTTAAAGTTAGTGTATTTTTTGTATTTATACTCACCATACCCGCCTATGGAAAGAGCAGTTTCTGAGTGATAGACTTTTGAAGCAGCTACACCCAAGTCTGAAAAACTTTCAAAAGTGTCTGTAGTTGTTGTTTTATTGGAAGAAGTATCGATAAAAGAGCTGTCTATAAAGTTTGTATTGTTATTGGCAACTTTTACTTCTTCTTTTTTGTTTGTTTTTGATGCTTTTTTTGGTCTAGTACTTTTGCTAGAAAGTTTTTTTTCCAAAGAAGCAATTTTTTTCTCTTGAGTGATTTTATATGCTCCGAAATCTTTTTGCATTTTGATAAGCATTGCTTCAAGTTCAGCATTTGTTGCCCCCATCATTAGTGTTGAGCTAGCAGCTAAACTAAGTGTAATTTTTTTAATCATAATTTGATTCCTTTATAAAATGGATTTAAAAACGCCCCTAAAAGCGAATGTGTTGTTTCACCAGTAGGTAAACCAAAATCTAATGCTTTAGACTTTGATTTACCTACCTTGCCTAATGTAAGTGTACCAAACCATCTGTCCCAAACGGCAAGATAGCTTCCGAAATTTCTATGTGTATATTTTCGAGAATGGTGTAGTTGGTGCTGAAGTGGAGATATAAACCACTTCTCCATTTTTTTACCGTAACTCAACGGTATATGTGAATGTCGTAAGTTTGCACCTAAAAGTAAAAAAATAAAAACAATTATATTCACGCCCAATACTTCTATCAATCCAATACCTGCACCAAAAAAATAGATAAAGACAGCTGTGACCATGCCTGTAGTTAGTGCATATCTAAGTCCAAAAAGTATATTTTCCACTGGGTGTATCCTGTAAAAGGTCAGTGGGTTTAGTACCTCGGCACTGTGATGTACTCTGTGAAAACGCCAAAGTAAAGAAGAAGCATGCATTAATCTATGTAGCCAATAGCGTGTGAAATCATTGATTATGAAGAGTGCAAGGGTATAAGATACTAGAAGTATTTCTCTTGATACTCGTATACGTTCTACGTAGCCTAAATAGTCTTGCATGGCTAAGACCATCCATAGAGCAACATCGTTGACCCCTATGAGTAGAGGAATGATGAGCATGATTTTTACCAAGCTAACAACAAGAAAGTAGATATAGTCAAGTTTTGCGGAAGGATGCCAAAGTACTTGGGCTGAAAACTGTGACTTAAACACTGACCACTGTTTCCAAAATAATCCAATAGCTAAAACAAGTGCAGAAAGCATATAGAGCCAGTACACTCTCTTCCCACTATCTAAAAAATATTCTAGCCCTAAGTATTCAAACATTTTAGTCGCCATCAGCCTCGATAATTTCAGCAGTAAGATCAAGTGCTTGTATTAAAGATTCAAAATATAATCCTTGTAACGTTTTTATCGCATTGTACAAGTTAACTACTCTTTCATCTACGCTATTGGTTGTTACGGTAGTTTCTATCGGACTATTAAATGAATTAACGATACTCATTATTGCATTAAGTTGAGCTTCTATACTAGCCACAATACTACCTGCACCTTTTTCAGAAGCAAAAGAACCAAAGTTAGCATAGCTTTTGGAACTCATGACATCTTGATGCGTAGAGACAATAGCTTTAATCCCTTCTGTGGACAATGTACTCCTATAGTACTCAAATCTACTAGGATCGGGACGATCTTTAAATTTAATAGAAATCCCTGCAGGTTCTCCAACACGCCATTCTTTTAATTTAAAAGCAGAATCAATCAAGGCATTAACTATGGCATTTGATGCATCTTTTTCATCGGAAGCGAACGCTTTGTTGCTTTGATAAAAAGAGACAATGGGTGCTATTCTATTTTTAAGGTTTGTAGTAACAACTTTAAGAGCTTCAACACGTCTCTTGTTGTTAATATTCATCTTGTTTGCTATGGCTGCATTTGATTCTTTGTGACCAAAGACTAGATACTCTAGTGCATTGATACTTTTACTTGAATTTTTAAATAATGCTGCTTCTATACTGCCACCTTGGTTAAGTGCATTATCGATGTCCGCAGGTATATCCAACCTTTTCCCTGTATGATAAAAATCTATAAATTGGGGCGTATCGATAAGAGAGCTATCATAATCTCCAGCAATATAGGTGGCTTGCACACTTTTCCATTCACGGGAGGTATTTACAAAGTTTTCTCTTAGTTTTTGCACATCAGCATCTGTTACTGTAGCTGTTAGAGCATTTGTTTGTGCAACTAGTGCATCTACACTTTGTTGTAGTGCTACAGAATGTGCAACAAAAACATTTTGCTGTAATGAGCTTAATGCATTTCCCTGTGATGAATCACCAGCACCTAAACCTGTTCCGTCATGAGCATTGTCTCCACCACAACCATTTACTGCGACAATGCCAATGCTCATAAGTGTAATTTTTAGTATTTTTCTTATCATGTTTTTTCCTTTAAATTGATTTGAGAAACAAAATAAGTTTGTCTCTTTTCTCTTTAGCTAAGTCCATGAAATCTTTTTTAGACTTTTCAGCTTCGCCTCCATGCCAAAGTATCGCTTCTTCAATACTTCTAGCCCTACCATCATGTAGATAATTAGCCTCTCCACTGGCTTTTTCGTAGAGTCCTATCCCCCACATGGGAGGAGTTCTCCATTCATTACCAGTAGCCAAAAATTCACTTCGTCCGTCAGCCAACCCTTCACCCATGTCATGCAGGAGTAAGTCAGAATATGGTTGTATCATTATACCTGAGGCTGTTTTATACTGAGGCACATGACAGGATTTACAATTGAGACTGTTAAATATTTTTTGTCCTTCTATATGTTGTTTTGCATTTCTTTGTTTGGGTATGGCTAAATTAGATAAGTAAAAAGCAATTGCATTCAAGCGTTGTTCGGTTAAATCATGTGCATGCTCTGACCTTTTTGACGCATCCAAACAGGATTTTTGCTTATCTGTACAGTTATGAGAAGGGAAAATAGGGTTGGATAAACCCATATCATTATGTGCAGCGGCTGCACTTTGGTGTTTTACCGTTGTTGCAGATGCTTTCCATGTAAATCGTCCAAGTTTTGTTGTATTGGTCTCAGGGTCATAAGCATAGTTTGCTTTTCCCGATATACCATCTCCATCACGGTCATTTACATCTTCATAGGCTAAAATGTCTTTTTCTGATATAAGCTCTAATTGACCCAAGCCAATCAAGGCAGAGCCAATACGTGGAGCAACAACAGTTTCTTTGTCAAAATTACCATAGCCCATATCTGTTACATGATATGTAGGTTTTCTTAAGCTGTAGTGGCTACCATCTGGATATGTACCATTTACATCAGTATAGACTACAGAATAGACAGCTTCTTTTGCTATGTTTGCATTGCTATGTTTGCTAAGTTGTGTACCATAAGTAGAGTCAGGTTCAAAGCCTACGGTTTTTAGTAGGTTTTTATTGTCTGAGTTTTTATGGGAAAGCCGTAAAAGCAAAGAACGTGTTGGTTTTCCTTTTTCGTCGACAGCTATACCCGCAGAATTTCTAGGGTGACAATGGATACAAGTATTTGCATTAAATAAAGGTCCCAGTCCATCTCTAGCTGTTGTGGCAGAAGGTGCTTCTACCCAAGGAACGCGAAAAAAACTTTTACCCAAAATAAATATATCTTCTTCCTCATAGCTAAGTCCTCTAATAGGATGAGTAAAAGCGTTTTTGCCATTATCTTGGGTAAAATAATTTTTTGTTTTTTGTTTTTTTAAGAGATTATTGTCTGAAGTATTTGCGTGACTTACAGCCAAGACGGCTGTAAGTAGTGTTAAAAATTTAAGTCGTACCATTATTTAGTGGATTATAGACCTGTTGTTTCGTCTGGATCAGTTACATCACCTTGTCCAAGTGTTACTCCATATTCTGCAGCAACATTAATCATTTGATCACCAAGATCTCTCATGCTATTTTTAGTAGCAACGACATTATCTAGTTCGCCATTTGCTGCAACAATTTGATAATCGAAGTGATAAGTACTTTTAGCAACATCATCAATTCTTTTTACTTTTGGATCTACAGACGCGATACTTGCATCTAGTGGACCTTTTGTAGCAGAAGTAAGGTTTACAGAAAAGTAAGAAAGTGCTTTTTTGAAACCTTCGTAGTTCGTTACGATATCTCTATGCGTGTTATCAGAGAAACAAGAATGTTCATCTTCTTCACTTGGCGTAAGCGCAGCAACTGCTATTCTTTCATTTGCAACTTCAGACTTTAAGAATACACCTAATCCACCAAGTACTTGCTTGAGTGCATCATCTTGTGAAATAGCATTTGGACCTTCTCCAATAAGTGCTGTTTTGTATCCACCATTTGTCCAAGCTTGAACCATAGAATTAAGGTCTGCTGCTAAGAGTTCAGCAGTAGCATTTAAATATGCTTTTCTTCTTTCTGCTTTGGCGTCAGATGTATAGTCAGAAAGAGGTCTGTGACCTGCTGCCTGTGCACCGTGCGTAATATTGTCAGCTATGAAGTTTGCATAATCTTGATCTTGCCCCCAAAGTAAAAACTCTATAGCATGGTAACCAGATGCAACGTTAGCATCTCCATCTTTTTCATTTAAACTTGATAATAATGCTGGTGTAATTGCTTGATTGCCATAAATAATACCTGAGTTTACTCTACTTCCATCAGCCATAATCATATAGTCAACATAGTTTTCATCAAGTGGCCAAGCATTCATTTGTCCCTCTGGTGCTCCGAAAGTTGCTGCAAATCCCTCTTCGGCATCTACTGGTCCATTTGCAAGTCTCCATGCTTCAGTTGGTCCATAAGACTCTCTTGCTTTTAACCATGATGCTTTTGCCGCAAGCAAAGTAGCATCAGATGGTGCTGCTGTAAATGCTGCTATTGCTGTCTTCATTGCATTAACATCTGCTAATGATGCTTGGTATCCTGCGATAACGGCATCAGCATATCCTGTGAGTGCTACTTTGATTTTTGCAGATTTTTCAGCTGCTGGTAAATCTTTTACTGCTGTTGATACGCCATCGTCTGAACTAGAACTCCCACAACCTGTAAGTGCCAAAGTTGCAGTAATAGATAGTGCAATAAGTGTGTTTTTAAATGTCATTATATAACCCCTGTGATAATTTAATATGATAAAGATTGTCAAAATTATATAGTAATATACTTACTGTGATGCTAAAAATAACAATCGTTATCGTTTTTATTTCTTAATAAAGACACTGTTGCCTTGTTAAAGTAAATACTGTTGGCTTTAGAATATTTTTTAAAGCATCGCATGCTATTTATCTAAAAAAATCTTAATGCTTAACCTGAATAATCATTTTTTAAATGTAACCTTTTGAGTAAAAACTCAAAGGAAGGAAGAAGAGAAAAAGGAGTACAATGAAATTAGCAACAAAAACACTGTAAATCCTCTTCTTCCCTCTTTTGAGGTTTTATATCATCTTGTCTTCACACTTCTTACATCTTCTGTGTACGGTTATAAATTCATTGCTCTTAAGGCTCTTGATGAGTTCTTTTACTTGCTCATTGTCTCCAATGATTGAGACTTCATTGCATTTAGTGCAAAGTGTAAATACATGTGCTTTATTTGTGGTTAGTACATAGTAAGACTTTTTAAAATTATCTTGAACAATCACGGCTAAAGCACATTCAGTAAAAAGTGTCAAGTGCCTATATATAGTATTTAGTGATACCTTCCTTGGACTCGTGTCTTGAAGTTTTTGTCTTATATCTGCGACAGTTAAACACTTTTTAGATTCCATCAATACCCGATATATGGCTTCTCGTGCATGTGAATTATTTACCTTTTTCCTTTGAATACACTCATAAAGTTTATCAATACTCATCTATATCCTCTTTAAATATATTTGATATCTACTATCAATTCCATTTTTATAAGCAGTAGTATTACATCAGGGAACTTAAAAATAAATAAAAATGATAATCATTGTCATGAATAGTTTACTTTAAGCTTACTTACTTTATCATACTGAAAATCATTATCAACTAAAGGAAAGAAGATGTCCGTTTTAATACTAGGTGGCGATAAAATAGACCCTATAAGAAAAATTCTTATGGAGTTAGGGGTAAGTGATATTATCCACTGGACTGCAAGAAATCAAAAGAATGGTAGAAAAAAAGATAAAGTCATCCCAACGAAAGTAAAGATGGTTTTAATGCTTACGAATTTTTTAAACCACAACGCAATGAAGCATTACCGCTCTGAAGCAAAATCTAAAGATTTACCTATAGTGTACTCTACTCGAAATGTAGAGTGTGTAAAAGAAGCATTCATAAAGACACTCTCAGAGCTAGATCAAGACTCAGAAATATGTCAACAATGTGAACATTATTTAAAATGTTATAAAAGCAAATAAGGAGTATAGAATGGAAGATTTTTTTATAATACCTAACCGTAAAATAGAATCTGCTTGGAATCCACCAGATAAAAGTTTAGAACTATTTGTTTTGGAGTATTGTGAAGAAGTATTAGATATGCCACTTTATGTTATAGCAGATGCATCTTACACAGAAGAGGGGATAGAGTTGGATTTATGTAATTTAGAAGATTTTATGTCAGGTGAAGATTGGTATATCAATCTTTTTAGACTTGCGAATTACGCAAGAGCATCATAAGGAGAAAGAAATGACTGCACCACTAATACAAAGCAACAACAAAATAACACAAGAGACTACATTACGTACATCAACCTGTCAGCTATTGGATGCGATTGATGACAATAATATTGAGCAGGTAGAAGCATGTATAAGTACAATTTTGAAAAACAATGTTCCTGAAGTATCTATACGTTTATTTTATAATTATGCCGAGGCAAAAGATAAGATAAAAGTATGCGAATATTTTAGACTTATGTTAGTTACTACGTATAATACAACTAGGTAAAAAGGATTTAGAATGACTGCACCACTAGAAAGAAGTATATTCAAAAAACAAGATTCAAAAATATGTGTAAATTTTCTACAAACGGTTCAACGCGATTATACATTGGAAAAAAATCTCATGAGATGGGCTCATGTAAATCAAAAAGATGTTTTTGGTTTTACGGCACTCTATTGGGCTATTTCGCATCATAATATGCATAATCTAAAGCTCCTTATGGACCATGGTGCGACATTGGAAGTTACATCAGCTATGAATGCACTCTTTTATGCTGTAGATTGTGATAATTTAGAGGCATTAAAATACTTTATAGGAAAAGGCATTGATAAAAATATTACCCGTAAAGGTAGCAAAGGACAGATGGTAACACTTACTGAACATGCTATAAAATTGAAAAGAAAAGTCATTGTAGAGTTTTTAATATGATAATGATTATTATATTAAAAACTATTTAAGCTTACTTCGACTATGATGTCGGAGTAAATATATTATTTTAGTTAAGCCCTTCTTTGAGGTTATCGTTCAAACCTCCTCTTTGACTACAACTTGTCCATATCATTAAGATATTCAAAGAAGGGTTGAGCTAAGAAAATTATTTTAATTCAGCCTCCATGCTTTATTTTATATTTCTATTAATCCCTTTTTAGGAATTGTATAAAATATTTAAAATGGAGGTTGACTTAAAATAAAAATTAAAGGATAGAAAATGACAGCACCATTAAATAGACACATACAGGTACATCTTATAGAGATGGTTAAAGAAAAACTTTTATTGGAGCGTATTACCCTTAATGGTGTAGATGTAAATATACGAGACAATGAAGGGAAAAATGCACTGTATTGGGCGATTGAAAAACATAGTCTCCATAATGCTAACTTACTTATGGTCTTTGGATCTAGCCTTCTTGTTGCAGAGGGGAGACATGCACTTTTTCATGCGATTGAGTCAAAAAACCATGAAATGCTAGTGCTTCTCATAGAAAAAGGACTTGATGTTAATTTAACAGACGAGATGGGAAAAACTGCATTGATGCATGCTATAGAAGCGGAATCATTTGCATCAGTAAAGTTTCTTATCTCAAAAGGTGCAGATATGTACCTTATGGATGATGCCCTCAATATGGCGGAAGACTATGCCAAAGAGTGTCATTGTGAAACGATACAGTCATATCTTCAGCATGTAGTGTACGTAGACATGCAAGAGGCTGCTTGTAATACAAAACAGTGTAGTTGTGGTTAGGGGACAGGCATGCAGTATGTAGGTTTTTCAAAATCTAAGAGTGGTACATATAAGGAATTT
>CAYXTZ010000019.1:0-15076 GCA_964468535.1 uncultured Sulfurovum sp. | reverse complement strand
GAAAACGTATCTTACCTATGGCATTTTTAAAACTGTCTGTTAACGTATCTAACATTTATTACCCTGCTTTGTAAAATTTAAATTATTGCATTTTACCTAATTTGGGGTTAATCTTTGCTACGTTTAAACATGAAGATAAACAGAGTACAAAATCGCCTACTTAATGCGTTCTATCATACGCTTTGATATCTTTTTGAAATGACTTAAGTTCTTCATCTAAAAACTGCTCATAATTTCCTCTCATGATAACGACTTTACTCTTTGTATCTATCCACCTAAACATTGCTTCAACATCTTTTCTTCCAACATGGATACACCCATGTGAAAGTGCTCTTGTATTTCCCAAATGCAAAGCATGCCCCTGCTGGGTAAATAGCATCTCAAAATCCATATTGTTTACACCATCTGAAGAGGGGTGAGATGCAGACATATGGTAACGTCTTTTAAGCAAGATAGGGTAGATACCACTAGGTGTTTCATGCCCACCATACGCACCTGAGGAAATCTTATCTACCCACCAGATAGTCCCGTCTTCATCTACCGCGTACGATTTACCTTCACTTCCTGGTTCACTTACGGACACAACAACAAACTTCTTGCCTTTGAGGTTTACTATTTCTATGTTACCATGTTTGTCTTTTACTTCAAATTCTGTGGCACTTAATGGGGTGATAGTTTTTGCCTGATGTTTAAATTTGGAAACAAGCACTTCTCTTTTTTCTGTTGAGTGGACTAAAGTACCAACAAATACCAATGCAATAATTAATTTAACCATTCTACTTGTCTTCACTTCTTTCCTTTACACTCTAGTCTACCATCTTCCCAACCAATCTTGTAGCTTTCATTACCATTAAACAATGTATGGTCTTTAGTATAGTAGCCATCAGCTGTACGGCAAGCATCTTGTACACCTTTTTGGAAATTTATATTTCTATCAGACCCAAAATTAATGCCTTCGTAGATATAACTGTTTTTAGGTGTTGGCGATGTACATGCAGTTAATCCAAATCCGATAGTCATAGATATCAATAAGCTAAATATTTTTGTATATTTCATTTTTTCTTGTCACTCAATTATTTTAATGTATTAAGTGCTTTAACATCATACTTTATTCCACTTAGTGCATGTTGTCCAAAGTAATAGTCATCTAACCTTTTATTACGTTTTCTCTCTTCATTTAAACGTTGTTGTTCCATGCCCATACGTATTTGTCTATCCATTGCTTCTTCTTCACTTTCACACTCTCTAAAGCCATCAGACCAGCCTTGTGCATACTTTCCGAGTCTTTCAAATTTGTTTTCATCTTTTTTAAAATGTTCAAACATATTTCCAGCAGCTTTTTTGCCACTGTGACACCCATCATCAAAACCCTCTGCATACGCTACAGAATGTCCTTCTTGAATCATAATTTCTTTTTGTGTTGCACATCCTGAGATTATTATTATCCCTGCTACCATTGTAGTGAATATTTTTATCATTCTTTTTTCCTTTTAATCATAATTATTCGTGAACAAGTATATCAAAATTACATATAATTATTACAACTTTTTGAAGTATTTCTAAGATATAATTAAACAATACAAGCAAAGAAGAAATCATGACAAATAAATCAACAATACGCTCTACTATTATAGGTATAATTATCACTATACTAGGACTCACTTCTACAGTCTCAGCACAACTAAAAGATGTACCCAAAGCAGAGCAGTTACCCACTAAAAATGAAATGGTACTTGCTTACTATGGTCGCCCAGGTGTAAAAACTATGGGTGTTCTTGGACAACATAGCATTGAAGCTCTCATACCCATCATTAAAGCAAAGGTGTCTGAGTACAAAAAAGCCAGCGGAAACCAAAACATAGTCCCAGGTTTTGACATCATCTATGGTATGGCGGCAGGTGAGCCTGGGCGTGACAAAGACTACATCATCAACATCTCAGAAAAAAAACTCATGACGTACATAGACGCAGGTCAGAAACATGGTTTGGTAGTTTTTATAGACACACAACTTGGTAAAATGAGCCCAATCGAAGCTATAAGACCCTTACTCAAGTATTTGAAATATGACAACGTTCATTTAGCCATAGACCCAGAGTTTGAAGTAAAAGGGCTAGATGTTCGCCCAGGCAAGAAGATAGGACATATCTCAGGAAATCAAGTCAACCAAGTACAAAAAGCCATGTCAGACTACATGAAAGAACATGGAATTAAAGGAAAAAAAATGCTCATTATTCATATGTTTAGACATACCATGCTTAGCAATAAATCTGACCTCAAAACGTACAAAAATATCAACATCATATTTAACCTTGACGGACACGGGTCACCTAGGCTAAAAATAGATATATACAATGCTATATATACACATAGAACTGCACATCAAGTAGCAGGTGGATTTAAACTCTTTTTTGATGAAGATAAACCACGCTTGATGACTCCAAAAGAAGTTTTAGGACTAAAGTCTGTAAGTGGTGTGAAGATGAAAGAAATGCCTAAATTTATTAACTTTCAATGAAAAACACTAAATCCTTCCTCTCCGCCATTAGTACACCCCTAGCCTCCATATTTGGCTCAGGGTTTCTTGTTATGGTACCCATTTTAGTAGGTGCGGTTGGAGAGTATGCCATTTATGGGATACTTGCCATTACCTTTATTGCCTATAATGTGGGAAATATTATTAGATACAACATCAAACATGTAGAACCTCTTTTAGAGTCTGGTGCAAGTAAGCTCACACTCTACCTCGAAAAAGCCGCAAGCTTTTCTCTTATACTGGCTTATGTTGTTTCTATTAGTTTATATCTGCATATTCTTTCTGCCTTTGTTTTAACAGGACTACATGCAGATACGCTCTTTAATGAAGATATGTTAACTTCCATTATTATCATAGTTATCACACTTATAGGTATCACTAAAGGGTTAAAACCTTTAGAGTTTTTAGAAAAGTATGCTCTTTACATTACGCTAGTCATTGTCTTTGCACTTATACTTAGCTTTTTTGTATATGATTTAAATATCTATTTAAGTGGTGTTGCTTTTACCATGCCTCAACCACTTCCCCACACTAGCTATGAAGTCTTTGCAATTTTAGCAGGTATGCTCATCGTCGTACAAGGTTTTGAAACTAGTAGGTACTTAGGTCAAACTTATGCAAGTGATTTAAGAATCCAAACATCAAAGTATTCACAAATATTTTCTACCATTGTGTATGTCATTTTTGTATCATTAGCACTTCCTGTTGCCTACTTATTGAATGGTACCTATGATGACCATTCACTCATTACCTTAGTGACACTAACGTCTTCATTTATGGTGTTCCCACTCATTATAGTTGCAGCACTGTCCCAATTTTCTGCTGCCGTTGCAGACACACTTGCCGCCTCAGGTAGTATGGCAGAAGTAAGTGGCACAAAGATAAATAAAGTGACCAGCTACCTAGTCATTGGTTTTTTTGCCATACTCATCACATGGTCGGTACACACACTTGAAATCATTGCTTTGGCTTCACGTGCATTTGCATTTTACTATCTACTCCAAGCCCTAGTAGCTATTTCGGTGAGTAAAAAAGTTTTGGAGAAAGTTTACTTTGGTGTTTTAGCTCTTTTACTCTTAGGTATAACACTTTTTGCTTTACCTGTAGGGTAAACTATTTTTTACGTCTTCGGTTAAATATATAGTATGCCAAAGACGTATACACGACACTCTGTCCCCATAAAACACCATACTGTTCTATAACCATATCAAAGCTTGCCCCCATTTGGTTTAACTGTAAAAAACCATGAATTGCTGGGGTTGAAGGTACACAGAGTGAAAGATACTGTATCACCTCAGGCATAGACTCTAACGGCCATATAAACCCTACTGAAAAGACCAAAGGCAAAGAAGAAAATAGTACTACCGGTGTGGCACTCTCCCTAGAGGAAAAGAGTGACCCTAAAAATAGACCAAAAGCAATTGATGCCAATAAAAAGGCTACACCAAAAGTAAGTAAATCGTAAATATCCCCTAATCTAGTCACAGAAAAATGTTCAAAACTATAACCAAAATAGAACAGCATATGCACAAAAAATAGTGTAAAAAAGATAAGTGTTCGAGAAAGATACATCTGCCAAATAGGAGCCACCTTGTAATAGCCCTCTTTTTCTTCTCTCATCTGTTCATTAATACCACCACCTAAGATACCAAGTCCAATAAGGATAATCTGTTGTAAAATTAGTACAAAAACAGCAGGTACAACATACTGCGTATAGGAGTTATTTTTATTAAAAAGATTAATAAACGTTAAAGAATATGCAGAAAAAGAACCCTTAGCTGTATCTAGTGGTACTTGTTTTTTGAGTAAATTACCTACTTTAATACTTGCAGTCTGTGTCAATATCGCTTTCATAGCACCCTCTAGCACCGCACCATAAATCAAAAAATAGCTACTGTCAGCTGCCACAGCTATGGTCGGACTTTTATTTAAGACTATATCTCTTTCAAAATTCTTAGGTATGACTATCATAGCTTTTATTTTATCCTGAAGTAATGCCTCTTTTGCATCCCTTTCACTGTTGTCTTTTCTCTTCACGTATATTTGGGGTGTTGCAGAAAGTTTAAATACAATATCTCTACTCACATCACTTTTATCATAATCCACCACACTAACATTTAATTTACTCACACTTTCATTTGCATAGGGCTGCGGATAGAGAAATGAATAGAGAATTACACCACCTATAATAGTAAGAAGTATTGCTTTATCACTAAATATACGTTTTAGTTCTTCTTTAAAAGTATCTATAAGGCTCAAATTACATCCTTTTTTAGTCTTTTCTTAAACAAAAAAACTACAGGAATAAAAAGAAGCCAAAATACCAATAATGTAGCCAATTTATCTAACTCTAAAAATATATCTAAGCCATAGTTTGCTTGGGATAACTGTAGCTGCGTATAGTGTGCAATTGGAAGTATATCACGCCAGAACAAAGCAAAACTATTCATATTGTATACAGGAAAGGTAATACCTAAAAATGCAAATGCAGGAGCACTATACACGGCACCTAGGCTCAATGCCCTAGCATAGTCAAAACCTATTGTAAAAAGCAATAAAGCTACACACTGATACCCCACAACGGTTAGAAACATACCCAAAAACAACACTGTAAATGACCCTTGAAACTCCCACATACTATAGAGATATAATTCATAACCTACACCAAGTAACATAAAAGCAATGGTATAGGGTAACATCAACCCCAAAAGTCTTGCCACAGTATATTTTTGATCTTTAAAAAATAGTTTCTCTTTTTTTTCTTTGAACATTACACCCACGGAAACCAATGTTGCAACCACAATAAAGATTTGCCAAATGGCAGGAAGTAGTGCCGAAACCAGAAAATAAAAATAGTTCTGATACATATTGAAAAATGGCGTGACTTGCATCTGTATAGGTGAGATTGCATGAAGTGATGCATCTGTATTTTGTTTTTCAACAAGCATCTGTATGTATTCTACTTCCCCATCTGAGTGCATCACTGTACTACTAAGTGCTGAGGTGAGTATTTTTCCTATAAGAATGTATTGGGTATTTAACATGGCTGTAATTTTTGGATTTTTATGTAATAGTGTATCTTTCTCAAAATATTTAGGTATAACGACAAGACCATATGCTTTAGTTTTTTTGAGCAGTTTTATGGCTTCTTTTACACTATTCACTCTATATACTATTTGTATAGTAGGAGATGCATCTATATTGTGCAGCAACATTCGTGAAAGCTTTGATTGGTCATTATCCACCACTACCATAGGTAACTCTCTTGCAACTCCCTCATTAAATATGGAGATGAGGAGTATAAAACTAAATATAGGCAATACACTTATAAGAAAAAGTTTATACCAAGAAGCTTTTATACTCTTCAACTCATAAATAAATGCTTCACTAAATGATGAGAGCATACTACAATACCAAAAGTACACTCATACCAACCCGAAGGTCTGTAAGAGGCTCAACTGGATGTAATTCAACTTCAAAACTTTTCATATCAAAACCTTTACCACTTTCCGTGGCTCTCCATATAGCGAAGTCTCCCATCACAGCGATATGTGTCACTTTGAATGCATACATTTTATCTCCCAATGCAGGAATTTTAGCGTGAAGTATTTTTTCTTTTTTAAAATATTTCAAATAGTCTTCACGTACAGAAAACCTTGCCCAAGCATCATCAATGTTAATAATAGACACCACAGGAAAACCTGCAGGTGACAGCTCTCCTGGATGAATTAGTACTTGTGTCACTTCACCTTTATGAAAAGAATGTTGCGATGTTTCTTTTATAAAGTTATTGACTTCAGTAACTTTAGCTTTATACACACGTTCTTGAGCAGATGCAGCTTTTTTAACTTCTATTCTAGCACCCTCTTTTGCCATGGTAGCCATCTCTTTAGCTGCATTTGAGTCATATCTTGTTGCTTTATATTTAGTATAAACTTCATCTCTTTTTTGCTCAGAAACCACTCCCTCTTTATAAAGACGTTCTATACGTTCAAAAGTTGTTTTCATCAATGCCTCTGCAGCTTTTGCTTTTTGCCATTGATCATGTGCTGCTTGAATTTCTTGCTTTCTTGCCCCTGCATTTGCTTGCTCTTTTTGTGCCCCTGCAACATCTTCAGCAGCTTTTGCTTGAGCTAATTTTGCTTCAACCTCAGGAGAAGAGATAGTAAATACGATATCGCCAACCTCTACAAAGTCACCTTTTTTAACAAATAATTCAGAAATCCTTCCTGGTACTTTTGAAGAAATATGATAACTTTGTGCATCTATTTCACCTTGAAGGACAAGTGTTTTAGGTTGATATGCCCTATAAAATGTCAATACAATCCACGACACAAGTAACCCCAAAAGTATTACTAATATTATTATCTGTTTTTTATTCATTTACTGTATCCCTTTACTTCGTTTTTCCAATGCAAAAAAGAGTTCTCTTTCTCCACTAAGCACACTCAATTCAGAAAGTTTTTTTACATAATTATATGCTGCATTTAGTCTTTGTGTTTTTGAAGCACTTAAAAACATTTGAGCTTCAACTACATCTACAGAAGTCCCTAGTCCCTCTTTAAATGCCAATGTTCTTAATTTGTAATTTTCTTTAGACAATTCCATAGAAGCACTCAACGAATCAAACTCATTTTTATACAATTTCATTTCATCATACGTTTTTTGTACTGCAACCCTAAGATCTTCTTGTGCTTGTAACTTCAAGGATGAAACTTTATATTGTAATACCTTTGCTGCTTCTATTTCTTTACTTCTGTCTTTTCGAGAAAAAATGTCAAATTTCACACCTACCCCAACCATCCAAGAGGGTGCCAGTTCTTCCAAAGGGCTATCTCCTTTATATACATTCACATTTGCAAACCCTACAACTTCAGGTTCCCATGCAGACTTTTCTATTTGGACCATCGCTGCACTCTGTGTAGACTTGGCATTCAGTACATCAATCGCGGCATAAGAATCAATACTACTTTGGGAGTAATGTTGTTGTGTGCTAATATTTCTAGCAATAAATAAAAAAGATTTTGGATTACTGTTTCTTTGTATCATTTTATAAAATGCCGACTGTACAATTTTCTTTTTATGTTTTGATTTCATACTTTCAATCTTCGCTGCATTTAACTTCACTCTTGCATTAAGAAGTTCAGCTTTTGCTATCTGTCCTTCTCTTTTTAATTTTTCCGAGAAATCATAATGGAGTTGAAGTGCTTTTTGAGCTTCAATTCTTGTATGGTAAAGTGACTTGGTCATCACAACACCATAATACAGCTTCACTAAGTGTAAAAATGCTTTATCTTCAGCTATACGATGTCTAGCCCTTGCCTCAGCAGATTTTCCAGCATATGCATCTTGAGCAGCATCTATCTTTCCACCCATATAAAGAGGGTACAGTACTTGAAGGTCTACCAAAAAAATATCTTGATCTAAAAAATCTATCTCTGAAGGAAAAGGTATGGGTAGCGGTAAAGCCCCAAAAAAACCACTCACTTCAGATGTATCTAGACCTATAGGGTCATTAAGATGCATATAGCTTCCTGTTAAAGTAACAGAAGGAAGATACATTCCCTCAGCTGATTCCTGTTTCAATTTTGCATGGGTAACATCGGCGGAGGAGGCTTTAAGTGCATTATGTTTATTTAAAACATTCTCCCATGCATTTTGAATACTAATATCTGCAAAAAGTAAAGCTGTCACAAATAGTAATGATATAAATAATTTCAATACTTTCCCCTTATCGAAGTAATAGATGTGTTAGATATATATATTATACTTTATCTTTCTCATTGTAAAGAGAAATAGAAGGGAAGGCAAATTCTAAATCATTTCTTTCAAGTATCTTCATAATGTTATACATAACATCTTCTTTTGCCGCTAGCCATTCATCCCAAACTGTCTTCTTCGAAAAGCAATAAACCAATATGTTAATACTTGAATCAGAAAATTCATCTAGGTACACTAATAATGTTCTCTTTACCCCTAACTCATCTTCAACGGAAACAAGCTTTGTATTTTTACTGCGATGGTTCTCTTGATATGTTGATTTATTAGAAGCAATACTTGGGTGCGTTAAAAGCATTTCATGTATCTCTTTTATTGCTAACTGTATGTTTTCAAGCTTAGAATTATATTTGATACCTATGTTCATCTTAATACGTCTACCAAGTGTTCGTTTATTCCAATTTTTCACATCTTTATTTGCAATAATACCATTGGGGATAGATATGAGTGCATTGTCAAACGTTCGTAATGTTGTTACTCTAAGCCCAATTTCTACAACATTTCCCTGCTTACCATCCACTACAATCCAATCTCCTTGAGAATATGTATCACTCATCAAAATAGAGATAGTACCTAAAAAGTTAGAAAGTGTTTCTCTCGCAGCAAAAGCAATAGCAAATCCACCAATACCAAGCCCTGAAAGTACTGTCGTAAGGTTAGCACCTGCAAAATGTAAAACCAACAATAGTCCCATGATGAATATCAAAAAATTAATAATTTTAATGGCCACATTTACCATTTCATTTTTAATCTTTTTTTCTGATTGTTGAATATGATGTATCTGCATATTTGCTATAGTATTAAGTATACGATAAAGAATAAATGTCAAAAGGAAACTATACATAACATTGAAAATTTTACTGCTTAGTTCTGTCTCATTAAAATCATGATAGATATACACAATCATATCAATATTAAATGTCATCAATAAATAATTAAGAGGCATTCGCATATCGTCTATAATTTGTTCACCATAACTCTTTAACTTCACTATTCTTAGAAAAAGTACCTCTAGTACTTTAAGTAAAAATATACGTATTACATAGAGAAAAAGAGAAATACTCAAAATCAAGAGTATTTTTACTGTACTTAAATGGTATGGTCTAAATATCTCATTTATTTTATTACCCCATGATGAATGGTCAAGATAAAGTGCTATATTTAAAATACCATAACTATCATATTTATTGAGACGAAAAATCCGATTTTTATACAATGTTAAATAATTTAATATATTTGAATTAATTTCAATAATAGCATGATAATCAATTATATTTTTCTGTAGGTTTTTGATTATTTTATTATCAGATTTCATTTCAAGTATATGTGAATAGTCAACTTGCGTTAGTGCAGCAATATGTGTTTGGTTTTTTATAAACTGATTATTCATCTTATCATTTAGGTCTTGAATATCATTCTGATTCATAGAACGAAAAATATTTTTAATCATATTATTTTGAGAGCGTAGTATCTTATAGGATTTTATAAGTACTTCATCTCTCATTACTGCATAGGTATTGCCTTTTCTTTTATTATATGTAATATGTTTTTCAAGCATGAATATTTCAGGTACATACAATACGTCTGCTTCTAAAAATTGTGTCTTTTGAAGTAGGAAATTCTCTAACGCCCTAATATATATCTGCATCTCTATTTGATTAATATGTTCTAGTTCTAGAGAACTAATATTTATATCAACTCTTTGCGAAATAAGATCTATTTCTTTTTGGATAAAAGGTTTAAACTCTGCATAAAGATTACTACTCAGCAGTACTTGAAATATGATAAATACAATAAAATTTTTGATAATATTTCCCCCTCACTTTACTACATTATAACAAAAAAATTTAATAGGAGTCCCAAATATCTACTTGTACTTCGCAATATCTTTAGGCTCTTTCGCATTAAACTCATAGTCAAGTATCTTCATCTTAGCCGAGTGTAATAGTACACGTTTAGACTGTGTACGGCTTCCATACTGCTCATCACCTATGACTGGGTGTCCTATATGAGCTAAATGTACACGTATTTGATGTGTCCGACCTGTAGTGATTTCTATAAGTACTTTGGACTTCTTGCCTTGTAGCTCTTCTGGTTTTACTATTGTATGTGCTTTTTTACCACGCACGGGGTCTATCAGTGAAAATGCCTTACCTTTTTTTATGGTAAAGATGGGTTCGTTTATCTCTACTTTTTCATAGAGTACACCTTCTATCCACGCCACATAATGCTTCTCAACTTTACGCAACTTAAACTCTTTAATGGCTCTATCTACAAAAGCATCATTTTTACCTAAAAGCAACACGCCAGAAGTATCTCGGTCAAGCCTGTGAAGCAACACTGCTCCATCTATGGCATCTTGTATGTCATAGCTGTCTACCTGTGCAGGTTTGTTAATGGCGATGATGTCTTCATCTTGATAGAGTATTGCTATGTCTTCTGGGTACTCTACACGAAAAAAAGTCTCCGTATGTATGTCTGCACGAGCGATTTTTACTTTTTTATCTTCCACGAAAACAAGCCCTCTGTCTATGAGTTCTTTTGCTTTTTTGTTAGAAATGCCTTTTTGAAGTGCTAGTATTTTATATGCTTTGTCTGTTGCCATTTTTTTGTCCGATATTTATTTATTTGCTATTATAGCGTTTTTTATACTCTCAACTATAGCAGAGATGTCTGTTTTTATTTTTATACTTGTTTCTGTAAGCTGTCCATGTTGCAGTAAGCTAGTAGATAGATTTGACGCTTCCACAATAGCTATGCCTTCAACTGCATCAAAAATATCTTTTTGATTAAAATAGTGTTTACCTGAAATTATTTTACACCCAAACTGTGCAGCTTCAGCAGCATTATGTCCGCCTATAGGTTCAAATGCTCCACCTAATATAACGATATCTGAGATGGCATATACATTAACAAGTTCACCCAATGCATCTACTAACACTATATCACTTCTAAGACTTTTGTCTTCACTATATTTATGCCAAGTTAAACCTGTATCAGCTATCATCTTAGCCACTACAGAAAAACGTTCTGGGTGACGAGGAACAAGTACAAGTGTTGCATCTTCATGCTCTTTTTTAAATACCCTAAAAGCATCTAAGATGAGTCTCTCCTCGCCTTCATGCGTACTCGCTCCACACACAACTAGGCCTTCAGGCTTCACAAGCCTACGTGTGACCCTCGGTAACTCTGAGAGCTTTATATTTCCAGTCACTAGAACATTTTTAGCCCCTAAAGACTCTAAGCGCTCCTTGTCTAACTCTGTTTGGGCATACACCTCATCTATATATTTAAATATTTGCTTATACAGCCATGATATACGCTGATACCTAGGAAAGGAACGGTCAGACATACGGGCATTGATAAGCAATGTTTTTGCACCTCTACGTTTTGCCAAGGCAAAAAGTAAATACCAAAACTCTGCTTCCATTACAAGCAATACTTTTTGAGGTTTTAACCAAAAAAAAAGCAGTATCTCAAAAGGTAAATAGCGACTTTGTTTTGTATAGGCACTTATGGCTTCATACCCTGTTTGTGTTGTTGTACTCATGCGTAAAAATTCGCTGGGTAATTTATCTACCAAAGGTCTTATGGCCTTTGCTTCACCAAAACTACAAGAATGAAACCAAATACCATCAGGCTTCAAAGAGCTATTTTTCCATAAAAAGAATCTTGCGGGAATGGCATTTTTATATTTTTGCTTAAAAGAAAAGAGGGGAAAGAAAGGAAATGCTAGAACATAAAAAAGCAACGATACTGAACTATAAAGAAAAAAGAATATTTTCTCCATAGGCGGCTCACTTATTATGCTTCAGCTGTAACAGGTTCTATGTAAAGAATGCGTCCACAATGAGGACAGTTACAAATTTCATCTGCTCTTATCACTTCTGAGTATGTTTTATCATTAAGTTTCATATAACACCCATAGCATGCTTGTTTTTTTACAGGAACAACAGCTGTATTGCCCGCCCAAATACGAATTCTCTCATAAAATGCAAGTACTTTTTGCTCTAAATTCCTACTAAGTTCTTCTCTTTTTACAAAAAGTGTCCCTTTAGATTTTTCAATTCCTGCTTTCTCTGCAGAGGTTGCTTTATTTACTTCTGCAAATTCACTGTTAAGTACTGTCACTTTTTCACTGGCTTCTTCTAGAAGTGATTTTTTAGTCTCATTAATACCTTGAAGCCTTTCTATTTCTTCATTGGCAAAAGTCATTTTCTCTTTTGCTATGTCTTCTTCTAATGAAAGTGCTTTCATCTCTTTTTCTGTTGAAATGTCTTTTAATTTTTTAGCATTAGAAGAAAGCTGTTCGTGAAGCAGTGTAAGTTGTTCTTCAAACGTTTTTACTTTTGTTTCATTGTCTGTAATATTGTTACTTAAGGTATCTAATTCACCTTGCGCTGCATCCATTTTTTTTTGGATTTTTGCTACTTTTTTATCTGCAGCTTCAAGTTGTGGCGTATAAGAATCAATAGCTTTATCATTGTCTGAAAGCTCTATAAGCTCATTTAAGTGTTTGTTCAATCTCTGTCCTTTGGGGTTTCAAGGTGTCTTTTGCTTGTCACAAAAGAAGGTTAAAGACCTATTTCAGTATGAAATGGGTTTTTAGAATTCGCAATTATAGCCAAAATAGGTAAAACTTTCAATTCACCCATCAAAATTTCTGCAAAAAACTTCTCAGACTCATAATGTCCAATGTCTATCATCATCAAATCTTCGCTCATCGCCTTCATGGCATCATGGTATTTTATATCCCCTGTTAAAAAGCAATCAGCCTCCACCTCATCCATAAGTGAAGCCCCTGCTCCTGTACATAAAGCTATAGAAGTGATGTTTTCTTTCTTACCCACAACCCTTAGTGTAGGCAAGTTGAGCTTCTCTTTGATGTGCTTCAAAAGTGCCTTATGGTTCCATTTGTCATTACTCACACATAAAAAAGAACTTTGACTCTGCATTTTAAAGCCCAAAATATTTTCAAACACATATTTATTGAGATGTGTCTGGTCAAAGTTCGTATGAAGTGCTAGGCATGAGTGATTTTTTTGTATCATCTTTTCAAGTAGGTTAGCAGGATACTTAGCAAAATTTAACTGTGCCAATTTGTCAAATATCAGCGGATGATGCACCACAAAAAGAGTACCCTCTTTCGCCTCCTCTATCATGTCAAAATCTATGTCTAACGAGACTACTATCTGAGACACCTCCCGTGACATATCACCTACTATAAGCCCAGAGTTATCCCATTTTTCTTGTAGCTCAAAGGGGCTTATTTTATCTAAATGGTTGTAGATTTCTTGTAGTTTCATTCTGTACCTTTCAATCTATTTTCAACTTTTTTAGGATTTTGTCTATCATCAAAGACTGCAACAATTTTAATAACTTCTTCATCTAGTAGATAATAAATAGTATATGGGAAACGTTTTGAGAACAGTGTATAGTAGCCAAATCTAAGAGGGTGAATACCCACATAAAGATAGAGAGACTCTATATCTGAGCTAATACTATCAAGAAAATAGTCTCCTGCTCTATCTTGTTGTGATTCATAAAATAAGGTAGCTAATAAAATATCTTCTTGTGCATCATCAAGAATTTTTATATGCATTTAGTTCCTTGTACAAATTCTGCTTGGCTTCTCCAAACGGTATAAAGTAACTATTATCTTTATTAGCTCTTTCTTTAAGTACTTCTTTATGCCATGCAGGCACAGGATATTCCAAGCTATCACGGTCAAAACTAGCCCAAAGCTCTTCCATCAAAGCTACACGTTCTTCAACGCTCATCTTTGCTATTTCGTTTCTTGACATGCGGAATCCTTTGTATTTTCTCTTATTATAACATAACCCAAATCATTCTTAATCTCTTGGTATTTAGAATTGGTTTTTTATTTACTGTTATCAAGTTCAGACTTTTCTGCCACTTCAAGTGACCACTTGTCTGTAGCAGTACAGCCAGTATCACAGCTAATATGTGCTGTCACTCCAGTAACTTTTTCAGCATTTATATCTACTTTTATAAGAAAGTAATTCCCATCACCTTTATGTGCAGAGAAAATATGCGTATGACAAAACTCTTCATTCATAAATTCAGCAACAATTGTTGCATACTGATAGGCATCTTTTTGTGTTTTAAACGCAACACTGTTGGCGTATTCACTCTTTTTAAAACACCCACATTCTTTTTCCATTTGTACTGTATACATAAAGTGCTTCCTTTTGATTATGAACTGATTATTGGATTGATATCTATGGTATAAGCAGCACTCTAGTATCCTTACTCCTTACGCGTAGCAACCCTCTTAGCCTTCTCTTCTACCTGCTTAGCAAGCTCTTGCTTATAGCCTATGATAGTCTCTTGTACTTTTGCATCTGTTACGCCTATTATCTGGGCTGCAAGTATCCCTGCATTTTTAGCTCCATTTAAAGCCACAGTTGCCACAGGTACGCCTCCAGGCATTTGTAGTATGGAGAGTATGGAGTCCCAGCCGTCTATGGAGTTGCTAGATTTTATAGGTACACCTATGATGGGAAGTGGTGACATCGAAGCTATCATACCTGGTAAATGAGCAGCCCCACCTGCACCTGCTATGATGACTTGTATGCCACGTTTATGGGCATTTTTGGAGTACTCAAAAAGTTTTTCAGGGGTTCTATGAGCTGAAACCACATCAAGTTCATACCCTACACCAAACTCTTCCAATATATCTGCTGCTGCTTGCATCACTGGAAGGTCTGAGTCCGAACCCATCACAATACTTACTACTACATT
>CAYXTZ010000018.1:0-15242 GCA_964468535.1 uncultured Sulfurovum sp. | reverse complement strand
GCCATGAGTGAAAGTGCTACAGCAAAAAAGAGTACTGCGTTACGCCCTGCTCTAACAAAGTGCATTTCATCTGTAACACCTTGCTTCTCTTTCCATGGACGGTAAAGGTCGTGAATGGCTACAGAACTCATTGCTCCTAACACAGAGTTAGAGGAGGACAAGGCAGCAGCAACTGCTCCCACAGTCACAAGCCCACGCATGCCCTCTGGCATTTCATGAAGTATGTAGTACATAAAGATGGTTATTTTTTCTCCCTCAAATTTTTGTACAACATCGGTACTAAGCCCTGAAAGTTCTGGATGTTGGTAAAAAAGGTAAAGAAGTAAACCTATAAGTAAAAAGAGTATGGCTACAGGAATAGTCAAATAAATACTCATCATAAGTGATTTTTGTGCTTCTTTAGCATTTTTACACGACAAAGCCCGTTGTGTCATGTCTTGGTCTAGTCCGTATGCTGCGATATTTAACAGTAACCACCCACCCAACAATGCCCAAACAGAAAAGCCTCCTGACATAGAGAAGTCTAAAAGTTTTAATTTATTGTCTGCTTCTAGTGTAGAAACAAGCGTTCCAAAATCAGCATCGATACTCACATAAAGATACACAAGTACTGCTATCCCTGCCCCTATGTAAGTGATAGCTTGAATAATGTCTGAAAATATAATGGATTTTACTCCACCAAAATACGCATAAGCTAAAGCTCCAAACATCAAAATGGCTATAGAAATAGCCACATGACTTGGACTAATGTCTAAAAAAAGTATCATCGAAATAGCCAAAGCTCCTATATAAAGCCTAGCACCAGAGGCAAAGAGCCGCCCTATGAGGAACATCACCCCTGCTTGTTTCTTTGCTTTTTCTCCATAACGATGCTCTAGTAGTTCGTAAACAGTAACAGCATTAATAGCATAAAATCTAGGTATGAGTACTTTTGCTACAAAAATAACTGCTAAAAAAGCTGAAAGATAAAACCCTATAAAAGTTAAGTCTTTCCCATAAGAGTACTCAGGTCCACCCAAAAAAGTAGCCGCAGACTGTGAAGTAGCCAGCACAGAAATAGCCACAGCAAACATAGGAACAGTGTTCCCACCTACATAATAATCACGTGTATTTTTTACTTTTGTTTGAGACAAGATGATGCTAGTAAGGGCTAATACTAAAAAATATGCACCAAAAATACTCCAATCAACACTAGTAAAAGTTGAGTTCATTATTTGCCTTTTGGAGGCAACTTAAGTAACAAATCTTTCACGCCCTCTCTCATTTCTGCCATAAACTTAGCTCCAGGGTCAGACTTGACTGTTCTGTAGCCTTTGTCAAGTTCAAGCCAAAGGGTTGTACTTTCCATTTGTTTATACTCATGGTGTCCTATGAGGTACGTAATACTTGGGTACTTAGCTTTAAGATAGAAGATTAGGTCTATATTGGCTTTGCGTTGTGCAGGGGTCAAGTCATCTGTTTTGTTGTCTTTGCCGCCTACATTTTCTACGCCTATACTAGAGTAGTTTAGCCCTATGACATGCCGTGCCATCCAGTTTTCTGGCATAAGACGATAGATGGTCCCATCTCTGTCTACTAAAAATTGTGAAGAAACGTTAAGTTGTGATGCTTTGGCGATGTCTTTTCTATCGCTGAGGAGTTTTTGGGGGTTTAGACGCTTAAAAGACTTGCCAAAATCCATTTCTGCTGTCCAGTGAAGTACGATTATTTTAGGTATTATCTCTATGCTATCTACTGTTTTCCCATAGCGATTTTTGATATACTCTTTAGTCATCGCCACACGTTCTACGCCAAAGTCGATAGGCTTATCTATAATCTGAAGAGGCTGTATGGGTTTAGTAGTACATACAAATTTGTTAATTTTAGGTTCTTCTTTTGCACATGCCGTAAGTGAGAGGAGTGCTAGAGAAAGGAAAAAGGTTTTTATCATGATTAAATCCTATAAATATTTGGATTTATTGTAGCGTATTTTATATTGATTCCCTAGCTTAAGAAATACCCTTATTATTTTGAACGACCCTGCTTATTTACCTTCATCAAAACAAATCAACTCTTATTTATGCTCCACTATACACCATCAATGCGAAGAAGTTTCGTTTTACCTACCATAAGGTCTATGGTCATCAATGCACGTTTAAACACAGACTCTTGTCTATACTCCAAGTTATGCTTTTTACAAATTTCTTTTACGATGGGTTGCATTTTCTGATAATAGCTAAGTGGCATATTTGGGAAGAGATGATGTTCTATTTGATAATTCAAAAAACCATGAGCAAAGTCTATAGCATCTGAGCCAGTGTTATAGTTCACAGAACCCATAATCTGTCTAAGGTAAAACTCCCCTTGACTTTTACTAGGCTCTGAGAACATATAAATATCCTCAGCAGAGTGATTAGGAACAATAACCAAAAATGAATGTAAATTAGCAAAAAATTCTGCGATAAACATAATAATAAAAGCAGTAAACACTGCACTTAACCCTAGTGGCAAAAAGAGTGCAGGAAAAGCAATAAATTTGATAATGCCATAAGGTAAAAGATATTCCATCCAAAGCTCTAGACCAGCTTTTGTTTTAGGGTTCAATTCAAAATCTGTAATCTCTTTTTTATGTTCTTCTTTGCGTTTTTTATTTGCCAATATCCTTAGCGTATTGGGTGCATAATACGTATATTTCCAAGTACCTGCAAATGAGTATACTATCACATAACGAAGCCACATAGGTGTCTTAGACTGAATAAGCCATTGTAAGTTCCGCTCAACATTATCGGGGTCATCATCTTCACCTAGGTGGTAATGATGCATAATGTTATGCTCATAGCTCCAGGCATCTGGCTTTATCCAGTCCATCCAGTCTACATAGCGTCTTGCACCTCTAGCATAGTATTTTTTAGTATAACGTTCAGGAATATTTTGTACTTTATCATACCCTCCATGAAGTATGGGATGTGTAGTATTTGCCCATCTAGACACATTTCCAGTAGATATAAGAAGTGCAGCAACAATAGCAAGTGACCAAAATAGCAAAGAAGCCAATCCACCAAATATAAGTTCAGCAATACTCAACAGAAGAATTAACCCGATACCTGAAAAAGTAAACATCTTACCCCAGCGTTCAAGCTTTAATAGGTGCTGAAAATCTTCTTCTCCTACTGGGGGCATAGTCTCCTTAATGGCATCTATGTCTTTTTCTAATTGTTTTGTATCCACATCTTTGTAATGTGCGTATATGCTTACTTCACTCTCGTTATTTATTTGCTCAATTTTGCTCAATTTTATGTCCATCCAAAATTTATAATTATTATAATTATATAATAATTTAACTAATATCGAGGTATACCTAAGTTTTAAGCTATAATGTCAGCCATGAATAAAAATTTAATACAAAGACCAATCTATGTGCGACTTCAATGCTTTAAATGAAGCAGAAAAACAACTTCATCACCTAAAACTTCTCGAATGTGCCAATAATTTTGGAGGTTTAAACTTCTTTCTCCAACTCCTAGAAGCCATACGCGAAACCAAGCCACACCCTCTAACCTCAGGAAGTATGTCTTTTGACATAGAACTAGGAAGTATCAAGTGGAATAAAGTCATCTTTAACGACAAACTCCAACTTCTCCTCAAAGCCCGTAAAAATGAAAGTAAACAAAACAATCTACTCCCCAACGCCAATGAAAAAAACTACAAAAAAATACTCAATGTAGTACGTACATTAAAACCTATCGTCTTTCATGTCAAGCCTGCCAATAGTGAAGATGGTTCAGGGTTTTTCTTTCAAACTTTTGACATAATAAGTGAAAATACAACGAAGCTAAACCCTGTGTTTGATGCGCTCTTCTTCTGCTCGGTAGATACAGTGAAAAAAGTACTTAACTACTCCCCAAAGGCATAAGATGGAAGAAGGACAAAAACGCTCAGAGATAAAGTATGGTATGGATGTGGGGATTGTACTAAAAGATGACCAAAATACAGGATACATCACTTACGGAAAAGTACAAAAAATACTCAGCAATTCTCCTACACACCCTCATGGCATTAAAGTACGTTTGAGTTCTGGTGAAGTAGGTCGAGTCAAAGAGTATGTGAAGTGACGCTTTTTATAGATGGTGACGCTTTTCCAAACCTATTAAAACCTATAGTATTACGAAGTATTGGGAGACTTTTACTACCCACTAAGGTGATAGCAAACAAAAAGATACATGTAGGTAATTCTACACATATAGAGTATATTATAGTTGACCTTGGGGCAGATGAAGCTGACCATCATATAGTTGAACTTTGTAGTGAAGGTGATTTGGTTATCACCGCAGACATCCCACTTGCAGACCGCATCATAAGTAAAAATGCTCATGCCATAGACCACAGAGGGGAACTTTACTCCGTTGATAATATCAAACAGTATCTCGCTATGAGAAACCTCATGGAGAGCATACGTGAAAGTGGAGAGATGACAGGTGGCCCAAAAGCCTTTGGGCAAAAAGATGCCCACGCCTTTGCCAATCAGTTCAATGCTTTTTTAACAAAACACTATAGATGATTATTTTTTAGACTTTTTCTTATTTTTTTTGGCTGACTTTTTTTTGGCAGATTTCTTTTTATCTGAAGTTTTCTTTTTCTTCTCTTCTTTCTTCTTTTTAGTTTTTTTCTCTGCTTTAACCAATGCTTTTTTAGCTTTTTTCTTCTCTTCTTTTTCTGTTAATTTTTTTGCCATGCTTATCCTTTATATGATAGTGAAATAGTATGTTTGGACTCTAGTTTCATACCCTATTGTACCAAACTATCATGTCCTCTATAGTTATTGTATGATGTTTACATTAGTTTGTCAATCAAGACAAATATAGTCTACAATAAATTAACAGCCGTTATTTACTTTTCTTTTTGTAAATCATCCATATTTTTCTCCTAAATATTTAAGTGCTTCTTCTCTTGCTCCTATCTTTAATATATGGTACTTCGTTATTTGGGGCTCAGCACTTAGACATTTATTACCCAACTTTAGATATAATATTATAATTAATCAATAAGGATTATAATGCTTTCTAATCGCATCCAAACACTATCTCCATCACTTACTATTGCTATTTCATCTCTTGCACGTGACTTAAAAGCACAAGGCAAAGATATACTTTCATTCTCTGCAGGTGAACCTGATTTTGAAACACCAAGAGCCATCAAAGATGAGGCAATAAAAGCCATAAATGCTGGTTTTACTCAATACACTGCTGTTCCTGGCATCCCTGAGCTTCTTGAAGCAGTGGCGACAAAACTCAAACGTGACAATGGTCTAGTATATGCTCCTTCAGACATCATCGTAAGTAACGGAGCAAAACAGTCACTTTTTAACCTTTTTCAAGCCACACTAAATCCAGGTGATGAGGTCATCATACCCGCACCTTATTGGGTCACTTACCCTGAACTTGTTAAATATGCTTCAGCCATACCTGTCGTCATAGAAACAGATGAAATAAGAAATTTTAAAATCACTGCAAATGAGCTTAAGGCTGCTATAAGTTCTAAAACAAAAATGCTCATTTTAACCTCTCCTTCTAACCCAACTGGGTCAGTATATTCTAAAGAAGAACTAGAGGCATTAGCAGAAGTGCTTAAAGGCACAGACATCATTGTAGCTTCTGATGAAATGTATGAAAAACTTGTATATGGTATTGACTTTGTAGCTATTGCTAGTATAAGCGAAGACATGTACCAAAGAACGGTTACTATCAATGGTCTTAGCAAATCTGCCGCCATGACAGGTTGGCGTTTTGGATACTTGGCTACGCCAAATAAAGAACTTATAGCTGCAATGAATAAACTACAATCACAAAGTACATCAAATATTAACTCTATTACCCAAAAAGCAGCTATCCCTGCACTTTTAGGTGAAGTAGATGATGACATTGAGACCATGAGACGTGCTTTTGAAGGCAGAGCAGAAGAAGCCGTAAAACTTTTTAACGAAATAGATGGTCTCTCTGTACTTAAACCTCAAGGTGCATTTTACCTTTTTGTGAACATTAAAGATATCTCAGATAATTCTATAGAGTTTTGTAAAGAATTACTCCAGGCTACAGGTGTCGCAGTAGTCCCTGGCATTGGCTTTGGGTCTGAGGGTTACTTTAGATTTTCCTTTGCTACGGATATGACTACCATACGTGAAGGTGTTAGACGTATCGAAAAGTTTATCAAACAAAAAAATAACTAAATTTAGAGGACAAAAAATGTATATGTTTTTAAAACTTTCCCTCCTGCTTTCCCTCCTAACAAATACACTCTATGCAACACTAATAGACAACAATACAAGCCGTAAACAAATTGATTTTTCACTCATCATTTCTGGTGGGGTTAGTCTTGGTGCTTATGAGGCTGGGTATAACTGGGCAGTCATCAAAATACTTACAAAGATTAAAAACAACAATGACCTTGTAGAGCCTAACTTAAAGTCTGTAGCGGGTGCATCTGCGGGGTCCATCAATGCACTGCTTTCTGCAATGTATTGGTGTCAAAAAGACACTGTACCTTTGCATAATAGTATTGATGATAACCTTTTTTATGAGACATGGGTAAAACTAGGCATAGAAGATTTAGTGATACGAGGCAAAGATGTCAACAATAAAAGTTCCCTCTTTACTAGAAGAGGTTTAGAGAAAAAAGGTGTAAAGATTATAGAACATTTGGAAAAACCCATCTTTAAAAAAGGTTGTGAAGTTCCACTAGGGGTTGCTGTCACCAAAGTAAAACCTATTATAGAAGAAGTACATGGCATCAAAATCAAAAATCAAAATTTTTCTGTGCCTCTTAATTTTAAAGTAAAAAATGGAAAAGGTATCGTAGAAAATAAAATATTGCCTCCTAGTGGAGATTTTTATATCTCCATACCAAACATAGAAAACGACAAACAAAAACTCGTAAACCTCCTTTTCGCTTCGGGTGCTTTTCCTGGTGCTTTTCAGCAAGTAAAACTTGACTATGCCTATAAAGGGGTAAAACATTCTAACTACTTTATAGATGGTGGTTTATATGACAATGTTCCCTTAGACCTAGCTATTGCACTAAATAATAATACCTCGACATTTTTCTTTATGGACCCTAGTAATATGAGAAAAGAAGTGGAAGTGGATGATATCGATGAGAAAGAAGAAATGCCCATTGGGTTTATAGGAACAAACCTTTTACCTGTTTTTAGCAGTTTTGACATCATGCAATCTATGAAACTTTATGAAGCTATCAATCAAAACTTTAGAGGAGACAGTAACAAAAGCCTTGTACTTTCATCTAGGTTTCATCCTCTCACAGGTAAATATTTGGGTCATTTTGGTGCTTTTTTAGACGAAAATTTTCGTACATATGATTATTACGTGGGTGTTTATGATGCCATCTATCACATTGCTGCGGCATTTAAACGTTATCATGATAGTACGTTTTCATCTCTTTCTCAAATAGAAATAATGAACCATCTTAAAGATTCACTAGGGGTCAATGAAAATCCAGAAGCTCTTGTGGCATACAAGCTCTTTTTATCCACAGAGTTTCATGGCTTAAAGCCAAAAACAACAGAGCGTTTTTCTGCTATATATAATGCCTTCAACAGTAGCAAGAATGATGCTGTGCGTTATGACAATGATGAATTTAAATTATTCCTTGGAAAACTTGACCTAAGATACCTAAACTCTCCAAAAAGAGGATTTTTGCGTTATGCTAAAAGAGATATAGACAATTGGTACAAAAGACCTTTACGTTTTATTGTAAACCGTATAACAAGCATAGAAAATGATAGGGCTGAAGTCCATGAAGACCATGGAGTTACAGCAACCTTAGTCAACTTAAGTGCATGGGCAGGCAGTACATTTTTAAAAGAAAAACATGGATTTCAGTTTTTACCTATGGACGTACCTCAAGACGAAGGTAAAGAAAACTTACGAACTGCACTTAAATTTATACCTGGAGAAATTGCCACAGACTTAAGCAATGGAGGGATGAGTTTAGGCTATACAGCCCTATACTATAAAAATATGGACTATCTTTCAGGTTTTGAGTCCAAAGCATCTTTTGTTATTGCAGATAAAACATCTAATTTTGTTCGTGTTGATGTCAATACATTTAAAGAACATAGCGACTTTCTAAAATTTGGAGTAGGCGTAAGTTTCTTCGGAGACATGCAGGGTAGCTTCTATAAAAAAGACTCTGCCTATGGGCTAAATACCTATGTAGATATAGTCGATATCTTTAGACTCACCTATGTCTATAGACATGGTGAAAACGTTGACCATAGCTATCTTTACTTTGGGATAGAGAACATTCCTAGCCTTATCTACTGGTTGAGCAGATAACAAAAATATCGTTTTTGTTATCGTTTTTATTATTTTTTTCTTGTCATTCTTTCCATCGTAAACCAAACAGTACCCACTATGGAGAACAATACCAAAGGTGCTATCCATGGTTTTTCTTGAATTAGAGAAAAAAATGCGATAATTGCTTCAGAAGAATAATATGCTGAAAGCCCTATGGTTAAGACAAACACAATGGATGCAAAAATATTGTAAAATCCAAACTTTTTAAAATCATATTTTGAGAGTGCCATAGAAAGTGGTACTAAAGTTTTGATACCATATAGAAATTTCTGTATAAAAATGGCAAAGACTCCATATTTACGCATAATTAACGTAGCAAGGGCTATCTTGCGTTTGTGCTTAGCAAAGTAAGGTTGTATCTCTTTTTTCTGGTATCTACCGAGGTAAAAAAGAAACATATCTCCCATATAGTTAGACACAATGGCTATACTCAAAGCAGTTGTCAAATCCATCTTTCCCATAAAAGAAAATACTCCAGCTGCTGCCACTATAAAAAGTGACCCACCAAAGGCAAAAAAAGCAACAGCCAAATATCCCCAAGTTTCTAAAGAACCAAAATCCATAAATTATCCTAGCGTTTTAATTAGGAAATCATACCTAAAATAAGTTAATGTTTTAGTGTTAAGGGGATGTCTAATAGTTAACTTACGCTAACATACCCACATGAATTACACAATATCCCCAGAGTTTACACCCATCATAGACGCTATAGAAAGACATCTCATAGGCAAAAGAGAAACCATAGCCCTTTCACTGGCTACCTTTTTTGCAGGTGGTCACCTGCTGTTAGAAGACATCCCAGGGGTGGGAAAAACCACAGTGGCTAAGCACCTCTCACAAGTACTAGGTCTTGACTTTGGACGCATACAATTTACTTCAGATATGTTACCCTCAGATATATTAGGCATTAACTACTACAATCAAAAAGAAGGAAATTTTGTCTTTAAAAAAGGGCCTATTTTTAGCTCTTTTTTACTCGCAGACGAGATAAACCGTTCCATGCCAAAAACACAGTCTGCCCTACTTCAAGCCATGGAAGAAGGCGTGGTGACCATAGATTCTGTGGCATACACACTGCCTAAACCTTTTTTTGTTATAGGTACACAAAATCCTCATGAAGAAGTGGGTACCTTTGCTTTGCCCAACTCTCAGCTAGATAGGTTTATGTGTAGCTTTGGCATAGGATATGCCAACAGAAGTTCAGAACGTGACATACTTCAAGGCAACACAGGTCATAGCTCAAGTGTGTCTGACACATTACTGACAACTACACAGATAGATAAGTATATAGAAAAAGCATCTACTGTAAATATGAGTGATACATTGCTTGACTACCTCCAAGACATCATCGCTTTCACTCGTGAGTCAGGCAAATTTGAGTATGGACTTTCTACACGTGGTGCATTGGCTCTTGTTGCTATGCTAAAGTCCTGGGCTATGCTTCAAGGGCGTGATTATGTAACGCCCGATGATGTACAAATGGTAACACCATACATTTGTGCCCATAGATTGGTTTTTAAAGAAGGCAATACAACAGCCAAAAGAATAGATATTGAAATCTTTACGCACGTTCATTCAGATACATAAGAGCATAAAACAGCACGCCACAGTCTTTTCTGTGGTGCTTGTGGTCATGCTTTTTGGGCTTTTTATGCAAGCATATATGCATGACTTTAACCTTGCGTACATTAGCCTCTTCTTTGTATTTTCTTTTGCTTTTTCAGCAGGACCATTGGGTGTGTTAAATTTAGGACATCTTAAAAGTAATTTTGAACCTTCTGGACGATTCTTTGTAGGCAAAGAAGGACAAGTATCTGTTAAGATTGAAAACACATCTACTACCACCTCATGGGCAGTAGCTTTACACGGACAAGATGTCTCTGCACCCTTAGCTAAACTAAAAGGGGAAGCTGCTGCGACTCTGCAGCTACCTTATATAGCTACAAAAAGAGGTAGATTCACCTATGAAGGTTGCTACCTTGAAAGTAAATATCCGCTGTCTACTGCTAGACTTACTCTAGCCATAAAAGAGTCTTACGAAGGCATATCCTACCCAGAACCTAAAGGTAAATCTTTAGAAGCCTTTTTAAATGAAGAAGAAACCTACTATGGGGAAGAAAAAGAGTTTGATGGTTTACAGGCATATGATGGCACACAAAAGCTCTCACATATTCACTGGGCATCTGTAGCCAAGGGAGAGTTGGCGGTAAAGGTTTTTAGTAAAGAAACCCAAACGCCAAATCTCATCTTTGATTTTAGCAAAGCAGGTAGCGATGATGAAGCTCGCTTGTCTCAACTGTGTTTATGGGTACTAGAATGCGAAAAAAAGCGTTTGCCTTTTGCTATAGTCTTAGCAAGACAGAGGCTAGATTCGAGAAAGGAAAGTATAGATGACATTCTTACAACGCTGGCTAGATACTAGTATACTTCCTTTAAAGCTATTGGACATGGCTTATGTTGTGGTACTTTTACCACTTCTTCTTATGCTTAAAGTCCCGATGATGGTCTTTGTACTTATGGTACTGTCTTTACTCTACTTCAAAAAAAGCCCTGCTAGTAACCTGCTTGTATTTTTTGTTTTTGTCATGGGTGTGCTTGCTGTGTACCTTTCTATGTATGGGACTTTTTCTTTTAGAGGTCTGTCTCGTTTGAAGCTCTTTTTGGAGCTTCTTGTTTATGTCTTGCTTGTGGTAGTAGCCATGCAACGCCTCACAAGAGAGATAAACATTTACCTACTTCTTTCTCCTTTTCTATTTTTGGCTTTATCACTCTTCTTCTATCATGGCATGTATATGCTTTTCTATGTAGTATTTGAAGTTTTTTTCTTACTTTGGATGATACTCACACATCGTATGGAAAGCAACCTAGTTGAGAGTTTTAAAGCATCTATGCTGATGTTTATGTACTCGCTTCCATGGGTGGTGTTGCTGTTTATTTTTTTTCCACGTATCTCTTTTGAGCATCCCGATTATGGTTTTAGAGGAGAAAATGTACAACGTATGGGGCATGATGGTACTATGCACCTAGACTCCAAAGCCCTACTTGTACCCTCCGACCGCATCGTGATGGAAATAGGTTTTGATAAAGAAGTGCCAGATTCTTCTGCTCTCTATTTTAGAGGAAGCATCTTGTATGTAGACAAAAAGACCTACTGGGCACCTTTGCCTATACATATAAAAAGAAATCCCTCCACACATTTCGCGCGCAAGGGAGAAAAAGTAGGCTACAAAGTCACACTCTACCCTACGCAAAAACGATGGATATACTTACTAGAAACCCCTTTTAAGACAGCAAAAGATGCCACTCTCGATGTAGACCTCATATCTACAGTAAAGAAGCCCATAAAAGAACCCATACACTATGCTGCTAGCTCTTATCTAAGTGCTAAATTTCGTGACAATTTAGATGAAGTGACCAAAAAAGCTTCTAGTGCTTTTAACATAAAACAAAATCCTAAAAGTTACCTAGTAGCACAAAACATCAAGGCAAACTACAAAGACTTAACACAAAGAGCCTCTGCGATAGAATCGTTTTTTAAAGCACAAAAACTAACCTATAGTCTAAGACCTAAACCTCTTGACCTTAACAACAGCACAGACAGCTTTTTATTTGAGAAGCGTCATGGCTATTGTGTGCATTTTGCTTCTTCTTTTGTGACTATGTCACGTATGGCAGGCATACCCTCACGCATAGTCACAGGCTATAAATCAGACAAAACAGACTCCATGCGTAACTACCTAGCCGTAAAAGAAAAAGACGCACACGCATGGGCAGAACTCTACCTAGATGGTAACTGGGTACGTGTAGAGACCACTGCCACCGCCACTAGCATAGATACACAAGCACAAGCAGAGGTCATGCCAGACACCCACAGCGAACTCTACAAAAAAGTAAACCTTTACCTTATGTATGCCAAGTACCAAGTAGAAACATGGATACTCTACTACTCAAACGTACGCCAAAAACAACTACTACAGTACGCAAAAGATAACCCACAGTTCATCTTTTCTTTTGTGGCTTCTTTTATCCTGTTACTACTGTTTACTTTTATAGTCATCTCTTATTTCAAAAGACCTAGCTACAGCCATGAAGCCCTAAGACTCTTACAGCCTCTCTTAATCTTGCTAAAAAAAGAAGGTTTTGTACGTAAAAAAGAGGAGAGTATGCACCAGTATTTTTTACGTTATATGATAGAAAACCCCAAACATGTGGAGATTTTAAAAAAGATAGATACCTCTTATGAGATGATGGTATACAAAGATGCAGCGGATGATAATAAAAATTTGAATGCATTAGTGAAAGAGTTTAGAAAAACTTTCAGACATTGATGATAAAATTCTGTTTAAGCAAATAATTACATAACTGTTTGACTTATGTATATAAATAGTATATAATATAATATATATATATTTAATAGAAGGATTTTACTATGCACTCACTAGCACAACTTCAAAAACAACAAGTAGGGATTAGACTCCCTGTTTATCTAGTAGAGCAGATAGATGAATTTACTAAAGAGTATAACCTAAACAGAACAGACATCATTATAGAGTCTATTAAATCATATCTAGCAGATCAAGAAGCCAAAGAATTTTATAAAAGCTTTGATGCGTCTTGCAAGGAGCTAAGGGAGGTTTTAGATAACCCTAAAAAATCTGAAGCGTTACAAACCATAGAAGAGTTTCTTGATGAGCTTTGAAATAAAGCCACTTGATGGCTTTAAAAGAGACTTTAAAAAATTAGAAAAAAAACATAAAAGACTAGGAAATGATGTTAGGAAAGTTATTTTAGAGTTAAAAGAAAATCCAAGGGTAGGTATAGCCCTACAGTATAACTGCTATAAAATAAGAATGGCAAACTCTTCTACATCAACAGGGAAAAGTGGAGGGTTTAGAGTTATCTACTACTTCATAAATGAAAGAAACAACCTTTATCTTATGAATATTTACTCTAAAACACAAAAAGAAAACATATCGGAAAATGAACTCTTAGAACTTTTAAAAGTAAATGGCTTAGACAAATGAGCAAATACTTACAATCATAACTCCCAGCAATAAAGTTTTTCAAAAAACTTAGGTATGAGTATTTTGATGCCAAAGGCGAGATGTATGAAGTTGTTCTTGAAGATAAACTAACAAAGGCACTTAAAAATAGCAAATATTTATCTATAATTTTTTTCAATAAAATATAAATATTTGCTATACTCCTATAAAAAAGAAATATCAATGAAACTATTTATACTCTTGCTAGCACAAATCACACTGACTTACATCCTACTTGCCGAAAACATCTCCTACAAACTAGATAATAACACTTATGTGAAAAATAAACATCACGTTTATCTACAACCTTCACAAGAACTCACACTTAAGTTTGATATCGCCAATGCAAAACAGATACGATGGTACCAAGTCATTCCCGATAGTACTAGGTTTTATAAAAATGCAAACCATCCTTGGGAAAAGAATGCTTATAAATGGACTGGTTATGGAAAAATAGACTATAAAAGGGTTGAACTTAAAGCATTTAGAAACAAAAAAAAGATAAAAATAAATACTAAATTACTAGAACAAACAAAGCCTAAAGACAATCCCTACTACAACACTAAGCTAGGAAGCTTTTGGTTTGAGGCAGAAGCAACACTAAAAAATGGAGAAAAAATACGCTCTTATGGACTAAAAGACCGTACAAAAAAAGGGCTTTCTCCTAAAGTATTTAGGGTTTCATATTGGCAAGATGACAGTTATATAGGCTACTTGACTACATTTTTTAATGTGCCTGGCATCTTTGGGTCTATGCCTTATCAAAGTGCCAACCATATAGGTGTGGATTGTGCTGATGTACTCATAGGGGCATCCGCACTTATGAACAAAAAAACAAAGGTCAAAAACTATAATGTGAAGATGCTAGAACAGAAACTAAAACACAAAGCAAAGTTCAAAATCATTAATGGGCATCCAAATGTAAAGTTAAGATGGGGGAAAGACTTTAAAAAAGGAGATTTCATCGCTGTAAAATACCATAAAGATGGACGCTATGCACATATAGGTATGCTCTATGAAGATGTCAATAAAAATGGCATACTAGACAAAGCAGACAGCATTATGAACGCTGGTCCAAATGCTTTACACACTGTTACACTCAAAGACAGAGCATTTAATGGCACAGTGGTAATTTTAGAAAATAAAGATATTTAATTAAATATCTGTTAGTAACTCATCGACCCTGCGTTAATAAGCCCGATAGAAACAGATAAAAATGCCATAAGTATCCCTATAGGTACATTGTTTTCTTGAATTTTTTCTTCAAAAGAAAATTTGCCTTTTCTCTTGGTCACAACATAAGCAAAAGAAAGCTGTATAAACATAGCAACAACAGCCCAGATGATAAAGTCAACATAAGACACAGAGCTAATGAGAGCAGAATAAAGAGGGATACTAAGCCCTAAAACTGCTCCAGAAAAACCAATAGAAGCTGCTAAATTGTTGTCTTCAAATATGAGTTTGTAGTCATCATAAGGTGTCACTTTTGCATATAAGTAGAGAAATAAAACAACTGTAGCAATAGCTGTAAAGAAGAAGAGTAAGAAGAAAAGAAATGAAATCATGGTTGTAGTCCTTAAATTTTTAGATATTGTAATCTAAATAGACTTACAGCTAGTCTATTACCTATGTACAAAGCACAAGAGAAAGAGGCAGATGTGATTGTTTCTGTACCGATACTAACTTTTACTGAAGGGTTTAGGGCTATGGATATGGATTATTTTCGCGTGTTTTGGCTTAGAAAGTAAAGAAGTAACTACAATTACGTTCTCCCAAACCCCTAATACTCTAAATCACAAAAGGTGACGGAATTAGGGTCTAATCGTAAAACCCCTTCCCTTACGGCTCTCTC
>CAYXTZ010000017.1:0-15617 GCA_964468535.1 uncultured Sulfurovum sp. | reverse complement strand
GTAAAGTTGGGCTTTCTTTGAGTATGATAACTTCTTTAGCTAAGGGCTTACATTTGCCTTTAGAAGTTTTGGTTCAGCCTTGTGATCTGACATACTCTTTGAAACATTAGTCTGACCCTAAAGTAACATTTTTTCCTCGTTCCTCTTCTCCCGAGGTGGAACATATACGTAATAAATATGTACCTTGAAGTTATATAAAGTAGCTTGTCCCCTTTATTTATTCGGACAAAGTGTTCCTTTAATTGTTGATTTATGGCAATAACGGACAAAATGTCTTGTTTAATTAAACAATATCGCACTCCATTCTATTCAAAATCTCCAAGGTCTTAGTCACATCATAGATAGCACTATGATACTGTTCATCATCAAAATCTATATGGTAATGTTTACAAGTTTCTATAAGTTTTGGATTTTTTACATTACCCCTAATGTTGGTCGCTTTAACAATCTTTTTATTTTCTTTCATAGTACAAAAATGATTTTCAAATGAAAGCAACTCACCTATATGTCTTAACTCAAACGATATGTTATGTGCTACTAATGTTTTAGTGTTTTTACAAAATGCCACAAAGTCCGCATCGTCTTCAAAGTACTCTTCATAGCTAACGCCTAGTCTTAGTCTTTCAAGTCTCTCCGGAGAGAGTTTATGTACTGCTAGGGCATGAGGGTTTACTTCATATAGTGAGAAATAATAACGATGAAAAGTATCTAGAACTTTGTATTCATTATTTACTAGAGCAACACGAAAGGCTGCTACTTCTATGACATCATGTATGTTTGTTGAGTTTGTTTCAAAGTCTAAGATTATCATTTGGTATCATACCTAGATTTTAACCATTGTACTTTTATGTATAGATTGTGGTAGACTATATAGTACATAAATCAAAACAAAGGACATAACATGGCAAAAGGTCAAGATAAACAAAAAGCAGTTAAGAAAAAATCAGAAAAAACTTTAAAAGAAAAACGTGCAGAAAAAAAAGCAAAAAAATCTTAATATCTATCCAGTAAGAAGATTAGATTGTCTTGGGTGTTTAGGTTTAACGGGAAGAGGCATAGGGCGGATTAACTCAGTGTATAGTTCAAATAAAATTTAAAATAGACATAAAGACTATAGTATGCCCTATTGTTAGATGCTACCTATGCATTTTAGGGTATAATTTTACAATTCATTTAAGGTATTTTTATGTCACTAGCATCAAGTAGGCACCCAACACTTCTCCAGCAATTTCGTTCATTTTGCTACCAAAATAAAGTTACAGACTTTGAAAAAGCTGTAGAGTACTTTGCTGTATTTGGTGGTATGGGATGGTCTGTAGATATGGCTAAACCTCTTGATGTACTCATAAAAAACAAGGTATTAAATAACTACCGTTACATACATGGTGACCTCACAAAGATAACGCATTCAAAACCTAACTACCATGCCATGTTAAGTGCCATAGCAACAGGAGATAGAAGGGAACATTCTGCCTTTAAGAAAGTAAACATAGGAAGAGAAGAAGGTGAAGAGGTCATAGATTTTCTCATAAAAGATGGTTTTTTGGTTTTTGATAAGTCTGTAGAAAAACCTGTAGATGAAAAAGATGGTATTTCAGATAAACTTTTATTTGTCACCCCATTTATGCGTTTTTGGTTTGCAACAGTCTCACCAACATATAAGAGCATAAAAGAAGGTGAATATGATGACTTTACGAAACGCTGGTCTAGTATGAAGCATGAGTTTTCTACGCTTATTTATATACAACTTATACGTGAGTTACTCCAGCTTAGTTTTAAAAATGAGTTTGAGGGAGATGCCATAGAATCTATAGGTTCTTACTACGATAAAAATGTAGAAATAGACATACTTATCAAGAGAAATTCAGGAGCTGTCTTGGCAGGGAGTTGCAAGTTGGGAAAACAAAAATCTAATAAAGCAGAACTTAGCAAGCTTAAAGAAGCGTGTAAAAAAGCAGAACTTGATGTAGAAACCTATATTCTTTTTTCTAAAAATAAGTTTTCTTCAGAACTTAAAAAAGAGAAGGGTAAAAATGTACGTTTGTTCTCACTAAGAAACCTAGCTAAACTTATGGATAATCTTAGTGCAGAGGATTTACTAGACCATACAAATAAAAAGTATTAGCCACGTATATTTAAAAAGTTTCTTGTGCTAATGTCATCAAAAGGTTTGTTGAGTGCGTAGAATGCCTCATAACTTTTCAACACTCTTTTGAAGTCATCACTTTTTGAGCTCTCTTCTTTTAGTACTTCACTTAATGCTACTTTCGCTGCATCCATCATATCTTTTGGAAATGTTTTTATCTGTACATTTTTGGGAAGTTCTTGGAGTGCTTTGGCATTTTTATACCTAAACTCTTGAAGCATTGTGCCTGTCATTTCTTCACTAGCTGCTGTGATAATGGCTTTATGTTCCTCACTTAGCTTTTCCCAACGTGCCTTGTTGAAGGTAATTTCCAAAATACTTCCTGGTTCATGCCATCCCGTATAGTAGTAGTCTGCCGCCTTAGCAAAACCCATCATGCTGTCAAGTGCTGGTCCTACCCATTCTGTGGCATCTATAGTGCCACGTTCTAGCGAGGTATATATCTCACCTGCAGGGAGAAGTACAGGGTTTACGCCAAGTTTTTTCATTACCTCACCACCTAGCCCAGGGATACGCATTTTAAGACCTTTAAGGTCAGCTAGAGAGTTGATAGGTTTTTTGAACCATCCTCCCATTTGAGGACCCGTTGTTCCTCCTATGAGAGGGTAAAGATTAAATTTTCCATAGAGTTCACGCCAAAGCTCATAGCCACCAGCGAATTTCATCCATGTTATCATCTCTTCACTTGTCAGACCTAGAGGCATACCACCAAAGATGGAAAATGCAGGATTTTTCCCTTTCCAGTAGTACACACCAGAATGAAAAGCATCTATCTGTGAAGCAGAAGTAGCATCAAAGACTTGAAGTGCAGGGACTAATATATTTTTAGGATATATCTTTATTTCCAATGAACCAGAAGAGAGTTCAAAACAACGTTTAGCAAAGTTGTCTACACCCGTTCCCATGATAGGAAAATGTGCAGGCCATGAAGTAGCAAGTTTGAGAGTGACTTTTTTCTTTTTGGAGATGCTTACAGTGCCATCTTTGCTTTTTTCTTCAGCTCTTTGACATCCAGTAAAAGCCATGGCTGTAGCACCTAGTGTTGTTGTGGTTAGAAAGTCTCTTCTTTTCATGGTAAATAATCCTTGCATTAATAGAGTTAATAGTAACATATCATACGTTTTAAAAGGGTGAAATTGAATTGTCATATCTGTAATCAAGTTACAAAAATATTTATACATGAAAAAACTAACATCACTTACTACCATTGTAAACCCTGTGAATATATCTTTAAATCTCCAGAACACTATCAGGACTTAGATACCCAAAAAGAACGTTATAGCTTACATGAAAATAATGAAAATGATACAGGATATATAGCATATTTTCAGCGTTTTTTAGACTTTACCTTGCCACATATGTCTAATGTAAAAAGTGCTTTAGATTTTGGTTGTGGACGTACTTCATTGTTATCACAGTTGCTTTTAGAAAAAGGTATTGCCTGTGATTTTTATGACCCTATTTATCATCCAAATACCCTAGGTAAAGAAAAAAGATATGACCTTATAGTATCCACAGAAGTCTTTGAACATCTGCATGACCCTAAAGATGTATTTGAAAGTTTACTTAAAATATTACATAAGGGAGGCTACTTAGCCATTCAGACAGAGTTTCATAGTAATGAGCAAGTGTCATTTAAAAAATGGTGGTACATTGGAGACCCTACACATATTGTATTTTTTAGAGTACAAACCTTTAGCGTTTTATGTGAGCAGTTTGGATGTCGTATTGTTGAAAATAATGCTAAAAACATGTTAGTTATACAGAAGGTTTAGGTTTTTTTGTTGTACTTACATCTTTTTTCTTTTTTCTGAATGCTTTGATATTTTTGACATGTTGCTTATAGGTAGTTGCAAAATTATGTTTCCCTTTTTTGTTAAGCATGAAGTACAGGTAGTTTGTTTCTTTAGGATTTAGTGCAGCATATAAGGCATCTATGCTCACCGTAGAAAGTGGAGCTGGAGGAATGCCCCCATGTATATAAGTATTATAGTAGCTTTTGTCTTTACGTATACGCTTAGGTGTGACAGGCTTATGTGCATATTTCCCATAGTTTAGTGTACCATCCATTTGTAGCTTCATGCCGCGATTGAGCCTATTTTCTATCACAGAAGAGATAAGGGACATTTCAGATTTATGGTAGGTCTCTTTTTGTATGATGGATGCTAGTATTAGTAAGATTCTAAATTCCAATTCATTGGGTTCTATTTGTGCACAGTTTATTTGTGTAAATTGTTTAAGTTTTTTGTCTGATTTTTGAAATAAAGCAGCCATTATGGCACGTTCATCTGCTTTTCTTGCAACCCTATAAAAACCTGCTAATATATCTCCTTCAAGATGCCTAGTGAGTCTTCTGTACTCTCGCAGAAGTGTTTTTGCATTGAGTTTTAAATCTTTTGCAAGACGCTTGGTGAGTTGCATGCTTGTTTCTCCCCATAGAGTTTAACACGCATGGTCTTTGCCTTTTGAGTATTTAAGTGTTCAAAAAAAGAGAAACGTTGTTGGGGTACGTATGTAACAGTGTACCATCCTTTATCTGGAGATTTGAAAAATTGTAACATAATGTTGTCTATTTTGGAGACGCCATAACCATTTTCTTTAAGTGTAGCTATGACAGTATCAATGTCCGAGGAAGGTATGTAAAATGTAGTTTTTCCTTTTTGTACAGGGATGTAATTATAGATAAGAGGAAGGAGTAAAAGTACAATAAATAGCTTACTTAATAGACGTAATATACGGTATTTAATACGTATGATACCTTTCAAGAAGAAGCCTTTTATTTGTTTATATTATAAATATAGTTTATAAAGGCTTTAGTATTACTGAAACAAAGCATAGAAATAGGTATTAAAAGAGTGAGTACTCTTCCTTGATGGTATTTAAGATACTTTTATCAGCATTATAGATAAATGCGTAGTTGTAGTGAATGTTTTTTAAAAGTTCACGTAAATCTTCTTCTGTCTTGAACCAATGTGGATGGTCTATACCTGGTATTTTAGTCTTTGGTGGAGAAAAGACAACGGATTTGACCCACATATTGCTACGCATTACATATTCTCTAGCTTTACTGATGTCTGAAGTATTGTCTGTAAAGATGGCAACACGATCACTTTTACTGGCCTGTGTAGAACGAAGTTTTGCATCTATAAATACGGGTAAAAAATGTTTGGTATATTTTATGCGATCCATCGTAACTGGTAAATTATGTACATTGCAAAAGTCTACAGCACGAAGTAGATACTCTAAATGAAAAGGGATAAGCTCTTTTTCTTGGTAAAGAAAACCACCTACTTTGTAAGTAGATTTAAAGAGTGTATCTGAGACAAGGTAGCCCTCTACTTCATGGTTTAGTTTTGGGACATCAGGTTTTATCATTTCCATCAACTCTTTGTTTGTGCCTACAAAGAGCGAAGCATCTGAATTTAGTATCTGTTCAAATGCTTTTCGCCAGTCATTTGCTATGAATGCTACATTGCCTTTATGCTTGAGTATCATCTTTAAAAAAGTAAGTTCATGCTCTAAAAGTAAGTAGAAAGTTGCCTCTTTTTTGATGATGACATAACGGATGAGTTTAAAAGCCGCCAGTTGAATATCTGATACTTTTATCCACGCAATTTCATCATCTTTTTTAATAATATTTTCATCATCATAAATAATGGCATAAGCACCGTTGCTAAGAGCTTGGTCTATCTCTTCTTGGTTTGAAGAGAAAAAAAGATCACCATGTTCTACTTTTGATTGATAAACAGTTGCAGATTCAATAGCTTGTACTTGAGGAGTACTCGTAAGTACACCTTCGGTTAAATTGAGTATATCTTCTATTTTCATATTTGAGCCAATTAACCTATATTTGTTCCAGCCAATTTTGGCTTTTCAGGACGAATCATACAAAGACCATTTTCATCTTTTGCAGCTAAGAGCATGCCCTCAGATGTAAGTCCCATGAGCTTAGCTGGCTTAAGGTTTGCAACGACACAGACTTGTGTGTTTAGCATATTTTCCGCTGAATACCACTCTTTTATGCCTGCAACAACTTGCCTGGGTTCATCTTCACCTACATCTACCTGGAGCAAAAGAAGCTTTTTACTTTTGGGAACTTCTTCTGCTTGTATAACTGTACCTACCTTAAGAGAAGTCTGGAAAAATTGGTCTATACCTATGAGGGCTATGCCTTCAGTTGATACTTCTTTTTTTACTGTTTTTTTCTCTGTAATTTTTGTGTCAACTGGTTCTATCTGTGTTAGTAATGGTTCTTCTATACGAGGGAAGAGAGGGTCTGTCTTCTCTAGAGTAAACACATCTAGTAGTTTTGTATCTTTTACCATCGTGTTCCATGTAGTATTGTCTATGTTGAAGTGTAGTGCTTTAGATATCTTTTGACATACAGCAGGCATTACAGGTGAAAGCATGATGGAGACCTTGGCTAAAATTGAAGCAATAAGTCCATTAAGTGCCATCGCTTCTTCTTCTTTGCCTTCTTTCATGAGTGTCCATGGCTGGTACATATCTATGGCTTTGTTTGCTACGGTAAGGGGTCTCCACAGTTCTTCTAGGTAACGGTGGATTTGCATCTCATAAAGGAGCGGTTCTAATTTGTCTAGTGAAGTATGTACTTCATCGAGTTCACTTTGGTAGTATTTTTCTACATTTGCAGAGTCAACTTTCCCTTCAAAATATTTACCAGACATACCTATCACTCTGTTGAGTAAGTTGCCAAGGTCATTTCCAAGGTCAGAGTTTATGCGGTCTATGAGTGCTTTTTGAGAAAAATCTCCATCTCCTCCAAAAGGCACTTCACGGAGCATAAAGTAACGGAAGCTGTCTAGTCCATATGCATCTGCAACCTCTCTAGGGTTGACTACATTGCCTTTTGACTTTGACATCTTTTCTCCATCGCGTGTCCACCAACCATGTGCAGCAATATGTTTGGGTAAGGGAAGTCCAAGAGACATTAAAAATGCAGGCCAATATATGGCATGAAAACGTAAAATATCTTTACCTATAAGTTGAACACGAGCTGGCCAAAATTCCATATTGGCATCATCTGTACCGTAACCAAGTGCTGTGATGTAGTTCATGAGAGCATCTAGCCATACATACATTACATGTTTTGGGTCGTTCATTTCAGAAGGGAGTTTGACGCCCCAATCAAATGATGTTCTTGTGATAGAAAGGTCTTGTAGTCCACCTTCAACAAAACGGATGACTTCATTTTTTTTGCTTCTTGGTAGTATGCAATCAGGCGTATCTGCATACCATGCAAGCAGTTTATCTTCATAAGCAGAGAGTTTAAAGAAGTAAGACTCTTCTTCTACGATGCTTGTGCTTTTTCCACATTCAGGACAAAATTCATCGTCTACAAGTTGGATAGCAGGGAAAAATGTTTCACATGAGATGCAGTAGTGACCTTTGTAGGTGTCTTTATAGATGTCACCATTGGCATGCATGGTTGAAAAGGCTTTTTGTACCCCTTTTTTATGGTCTTCATCGGTAGTACGTATGAATTTGTCATAAGAGATGTCAAAATCATCCCAAAGGTCTTTGAATGTAGCTGAGATTTTATCGGCGTAGGCTTTGCTGCTCTGACCACGCCTCTTGGCAGCTTCTTCTATCTTTTGTCCGTGTTCATCTGTACCTGTAAGAAAAAATGTTTCTAGTCCTACTAACCTAGAGTAGCGTGCAAGTGTGTCTGCAATGATAGTTGTGTAAGCATGCCCAATATGGGCAATGTCATTGACATAATAGATAGGAGTAGTGATATAGGCTTTTTCGCATGATTTTGACATAGGTTAGTTCCTTAAACAAATGAGTTTTTGGTTTACTTTTTTGAGAGTAAATTTAGATAGGTATTTTATCTAAAATGTACTGTGGAGAGGGTGAAATAGTAGATTAAATTTTATCTTGTATACTATGTAATGCTTTTCATAGGGGAAAATAAGGTACTAAAGGTTTTCAAATGGATACAGATAAAGATACACCTGAAGAGAAATATTCTAAAAAAGAGACTTACACTGCTGATGAAAAACAAATTATATTAGATAATCTAGACGAGGAACGACGCATGCATCAAGAAGCTACAAAAGGGATGGATGGCAAGAAAGCATCATATAATAAAAATGAAAAAATGAAAATTCTTAACAAGTTAAATCAAGAGCGGATTAGTAGTCAAAATCGTGAAGAAGTAAAACAAAAAAGACTTGGAAACAAAGAAGTATATACATTTGGTGTAAGAGAATTTTATAAGTTCTTAGAAATGGAGAGGGAGTATTTTGTAGAGATTCTTGATTGTGACAAGTTTTCTAGGCGACCCGCCATTATTTCTTTGTATTATAAAATCTTTGATAAACTTAAGAAAAAAGATGTACTCATAAAAACAGAAGCACACTCAGACAAGATATTTATTTCTTATGATGCAATGCGAGTCTACTTCAAAGCATACTCATTAGAAAATAAGCGTTAAATGCAATGTATTATGTCTATATGGTGCAGTGTGCGGATGAAACACTCTATACGGGAATAGCTACAGAACTAGAACGTAGAGTAAAAGAACATAATGAATCTGAAAAAGGGGCAAAATATACACGCGTAAGACGTCCTGTAAAACTAGTCTATAGTGAAAAACATCAAGATAGAAGTACCGCATCCAAACGAGAATATGAGATAAAAAAAAAGATGAGTAGAAGTCAAAAACTAAAACTTATCACTTCAAGTTAAAACTCAAACCCTCCACCTTTACCTTTACTCATGGAGTCATATACTGCTTTTACATAGGCTTCTTGTATGGGACAGCTTGGAAAATCAGGACAATCCATTTCAGATTTAATACCAAGTTCTTTCATGTGTTTTTCAAGAATTTCTTTTTTCTTCTTTAAGTCTAATTGCCATTCATTTAGTATTATCTCAGACATTATACTTCTATCTCATAGATGGTTTTAAGTGTTGTTATTTCATAGTTGCTAGCAAAAAAACAAGGTGAAGTGTCATGTGGATGAGAGGGAATCAAATCCATAAGTCTCATGCCTTTGTCATTTATGGCTTGACCACCTGCTTGTTCGTACATAAAAGCAAAAGGGATAACTTCAAAGAGTTGTCTTAGCTTTCCATCAGGTTTATCTGTTGTGCTTGGGTAAGAGAAGAGACCTCCGCCCTTGAGGAGTATTTGATGTAGGTCTGGCACCATTCCACCAGAATACCTAAGACGATACCCTTGCGAAAAAAGTGTATCTATGAGTTTTTTGTGTTTTTGGCTCCAGTGCTGTTGTGTACCACCTGGAGCGTTAAGTTTACCTTTTTCACCTAGCGTTATTTCACCTATTTTTTTGAATTCTGCTCCTACTGCCCTATAGAGTACAGGTTTTCTACCATGCTCTGCAATGACAAGTTCAATCCTTGGACCATAGACTACATAGGCAGAAGCTACTAAGTTAGCACCTTTAAGTTCACCCTCATAAATAGCAAAAATAGACCCAACTGAAAGGTTGACATCTACAAGACTAGAGCCATCTAGTGGGTCATAACAAATGGTATATGTACCAGATGCATTGAGTTCGAGTACACCTTCTTTTTCTTCACTCACAAGGTTTTTTACCACAGCTACAGAAGCAAATGCTTTTTCTATGATGATATCTGAGAGAACATCCAGTTTTAGTTGCTCTTCTCCTGAAGAGTTTTCAGAGTCACTGTAGCCTAAGTCTGCAGTTTTAATGGCATTGTCTATTTCAAATGCAACTTTTTTAATGGTATCAAAAATAGTATTCATCTATATTTCCTTTGCGTGAGTGTGTATCCATTTGATGATTTGTTGTGTATCATTGAGGTTTAGCAGGGTAATGTGTTTTGGTATCGTATAGTTAGAAAGTGTGATACTTTCATCTGTTGCAATGGCTTCGGAGCATTCAAAATAACTCTCATCAATGGTATTTCTAAAGATAGCAATGCGAGGGAGGGGAAGTGTTTTGAGTCCTTCAACAAGTAAAATGTCAAAATCATGTACCATAGCGACTATGTCATTCAAGCTTTTTTCATGTTGTGAAAAATACGTGGTACGCGTAGGTGACGTGATGACAACTTCTGCACCTGTTTGGCTAAATTTATGGCTGTCTTTTCCTTCTACATCAAACCTAGCTTTGTCTTTTGGGTCATTCTTGATGATGGTCACTTTTTTATTGACTAGCAATATTTTGGCAATCTTTTCTACAAGTGTAGTCTTCCCACTGTTCGATGGACCAGTAAATGCTACAGCAACTCTTTTTTTCACATGGAGCCTTTTGTAAAATATTGGGGCAATTATACTTAAATTTTTATTGAAAGTATGTTAAAATTATTGCCAATAATAAAGGAGTCAATTATGCTTAGATTATTTTTACTAGGACTGGTCATTATTTTGTTTACGGGATGTTCATCAAAAGAGGAAAAAGCACTCTTAGCATCATATACTGAAAAAAATCAGTATCATAAAAATTTACAACGTACAGAAAAAGTAGAGCTTTTTGATGCGGATACTTCTGTGGCAATGTTAACAGCAACCCACCTCTTCAGAGTAAATTTAGATAAAAATGACACACGTAATGAAGTATTTATCGTGGGTGTACAGTTTGAAAACCCAGACAGTTCTATTATAAATTTTGATAGAAATATCACGTTAACCAATGAAAATGAGTATATATTGACTCTTAATAAAAAACATGCAATACATGCTGTACACCTAGACGGTGATGATAAAAGATTAGAAGAAATCTCACTTGTCACAGATTGGGGTGAGTACTATGAGGTGACTTTTCCTCATGCAGGGACAAGGTTTTCACTTGTATTTGAAAATTCTAAATATGGTAAAGGAAAGCTAAATTTTTCTAAAAGACCAAAGTTTGTCTATAGCAAGAAAGGTTTTTAGTATTTTCACATAAAATCATTTTCTAAAGGTATCTGTTTTTTCTGGGCTTGCTAAGGTTTTAAGTAGGGGAAAGATACGTGTTTTTACCCCTAACTTATTTAGGTAAATGACATAGTTTGCTAACACCTTTTTACCATACTCTCTGGCTTCTACATTTTTCATAGTCTCCATACTCATATAGGGTTCGTAGGGTCCTTTTCGAAAGTGCTTATTATTTCTAATATGTCTCCTTGTAAAGCCTATGCCACCATTATAGGCATAAGCAATGAAAAGTGGGTGATGCAAATACTTTGTAAGATAGTCTAAATGGTAGTCTGCATATTCTATGGCTTTATAGGGGTTAAACATGTGGTCTAAGTCCATATGTTCACCCTTTTCTTTGGCTATGTGTTTTATAAGAAAAGGCATAAATTGCATCATCCCCAAAGCAAAGGAACGTGAAACAGAAGCAGGTACAAAACGACTCTCTTGTCTGGCTATAGCATAGATGAGGGCTTGACGCTCTTTTGGCAACTCTTTCATGACATCGCGGTAGGGCATAGGAAAATAATGTTCATTATAATTAGACGCTTTAGCTTTGATGTAGGTATAAATACCTATAGCTTCTTGTGACTTATGTTCATCTGCTAAATCATCTAAATCAACACCTGCGTTCATTTTATGTTTTACTTTTGCCCAAGCTATGGGGTCTTGTATGTCAAAACCAGATGTTTTACTTCTCCATAATGATTCGGTAATGGTTTTGGGATAGCGAGCATTCATAGAATCAGCCGCCATAAGTGTATAAATATTGACATGATGACTTTGATGTAAGACTCTAAGATAGGTTTTGTCTTTAGTACTTAGGTAGAGCCAAAAAATGGACTTGTCTATATCGTAGCGTTTCTTGTAAGAACGTCTAGCTACATCAAAATATCCTGATGCTTGTTTTTCTTTACCTTGCCTAAGGAGAGCAAGTCCTTGCTTAAAGTGTTTGTGTGCTTTACTTCTTGACCTCCAGCTATTATCTACCTTACCTCTGTGTATACGTGGCTTTGCTTTGGGGAGTTTTGCCGTAAGTCCTGTTTTATTTTTGTAGGCAATACGAAGCTTTTTATTGAGTTTTGTTGCCCCCAATATGATATTTCTAGCTTCTTGTTTTGTGGTGTTCTCTTGAGAAAGAAGACGCCATATATAGTAGTCTTTTTCTATACTTTTTGGCATTTGGTGCACTTGCCAATAGGTAAATGATTTGGCCTCTAAGGCAACAAATAAAAACGAAAGTATTACTAGTAAACGTAGAAGCATCTGATTAATTATCCAAAAAGTACATTTCTGATAATTATATCTATAAATTGTAAACCAAATATAATGATAAGTGGTGACAAGTCAATACCTGAAAATACGACAAAAGGCATTTTTTTTCGTATAAAAGAAAATACAGGCTCTGTAAGTCTGTGGAGTACTTGTACTATAGGGTTATTTGGGTCAGGTCGTACAAAACTTAAAAATGAAGCAATAATAATAATCCAAATATAAACTATAGCAATACTTCTAATAAGTCCGTAAATTTCTGTAATCATGAGGCAACCTCCAGTAGGTATGATTTTATAAGTGGGTAAATATCACTTAGCTCTGGGCCATTTTCTGCCCCTGTAAGTAGTAGTCTGAGTGGCTTAAGGAAGTTTTCACCTTGAAGTCCAGACTCTTTTTTTATGTAGCTTTTAAAGTTATCAAATTTGTTTATCATCGGTGCATCTTCTATAATCTTTTGCATGAGTTTCATCTGTTCTGCCCATTCACCCTTAAACACTTTTGGGGCAAATATAGGACGGATTTTAAGTGCTAGTTCATTAATGGTACTTGCTTCTTCAAGGTAAAGTTTTAGAAGCTTTCCTACTTCTGCATCTGCAAAACCAAATAAAGAAGAGAGTTTCTTGTCATCGATAAGTTTAAGATGTTCACGGTTGATGAAGCGAAGTTTATCTATGTCAAATTTTGTAGTAAAATCAGAAATGTTTTCTAATTTAAACCATTCTATGGCTTCGGGCAGGGTAAATATTTCTTTAGGAGTACTAGAATATCCAAGTAATAACAAGTAGTTTATGATGGCATCTGGGATATAACCTTGTTTAAAGAGCCATTTTACAGAAGAAGTATCATCACGCTTAGAAACAGCAGGTATATGTGCATAATACATCTTTGCATCAAAGTTTAATTGTTCTTTGATGTGTATTTGTTTAGCGGTATCTAAAAGGTGCTTATCTTCACGGATAACCATAGTGATACCAGAGAGCATATCGTCACAGGCAGAGGCAAAGTTTTCTGTAGGTATGCCATTTGCATCCAAGATAACGAAATTATCTACATCATTAGGACTAGTCCTAATCTCTCCTTTTATGATATCATTATTTATTATAGCTGTATTTGGTTGATGAATGCGTAGAACAAATGCTGTTTTTTCTTTTTTTAGTACATCTACATCATAGGGAGAATCAATACATCTACCATAGTATTGATATGCAACTTTATTTCTCTTTGAGTTTTCTTTGTCTGCGTCTATTTCTTCGGGTGTACATATGCATACAAAGGCTTTTTTTTCTTCTAAAAGTTTTATAGCAAGAGTTTGGTGCATATGAAGGTGTTCGCTCTGGTGAAATACAGACTCATGTATAAGTGCAAATTTTTCCAATATCTGCATAATTTCAGTATCTTTTCCTTCTATGTTGCGTTCTTTATCTGTATCTTCAATACGGACGATAAAACTCTCTTTACGCTGTTGTGAAACAAGAAAGTTGAGTATGGCAACACGTAAATCACCTATGTGCATATCACCTGTGGGTGAGGGGGCAAATCTTAGCATATTTTAAGCTCCAAAAATTAATAGCAACATTATACTTAAAATCGATTAACCCAAATAATGATTTAGGGTAAAGGTCATATCTTCATCTAAATCAAGGTTTTTTTGCACCCAATTGATATAACCTTTGTCTGCTTTGCATATCTCTTCTATCTCTCTGTCTTTATACTTGCCAAATTTAAAGGTTTTCATGAGTACGGGAGTTTGTGTGAATTCTGCTAGTTTTTTCATAGGATTAATTTCTATAAATTTTTCTTGTGTAAGCTTAACAAGATGAGAGAGTAGTAGCTTCATAACTAGGACATCTCCTATGGCATCATGTGCTTTGACTGTGATAGCAAGTTTATTTGCCTCTACTCCCTCATCTTTGTAGAGTTCAAGTGAGTATCGTAAGTACTGTAATCGGTGGTATGGACTGTCTGCTAGTAGATGTTTAGCACAACGTAATGTATCTATAAGCGTATAGTTGTTTTCAAAGCCTTCTTTCTCTAGCATCCCTAAGTCAAAGTTTATGTTGTGTGCTATGAGGTAGTTTTCTGGATTATTATGTTCTAGTAATTTTTTTGTAAATTCTAGTTCAGCGTAAGGTGCTTGATTTTCTATCACATCAGGTGTGATATTGTGTATTTCCATAGCCTCTAGTCCTATGGGTACTTCTGTCGAACAAAGTTCATTAAGCACCTCTATGTCATCACGTCCATGGACTATCATGGCACCGACTTGTATGACACGATCTTTATCTCCTGTTCCAGTAGTTTCGGTGTCAAATAGTATATACTTTGGCATGGGAATCCTTAATAATATATGTGGTTTTAAAAGTAAAAGATTATAGCGTTATTTTCTTGTAAAAAGTAAAGTTAGGAGGAAGTTTAGTTGAGAAAGATTTTTTAGTTACTTGTGTTTGGATTTGAAAGTTTAAAAGAAATAATAGTCGACGAATATTATTGGAATATTATTAATATTTGCTAGCTGACTGCACCCATCAACGAAAGATGAGTGCAAAATATTAGAAAGTTTTGTCGACTATGCGAACATTTCTCTCATGACACCTGCAAACCACTCTCTAGTAGCTGTAGCATTACCTTTAGATCTAAACTTACCGTTTCCATCTTTTGGCTTAGGGACATTTCCTTTACCTGCAAATGCTCCGTTTTTATCAACTGAGATTGTGTGTGTTACCATCACTGCTTCTTCTGGCTTACCACCTACCATTGAGAAACAAACGTTTGCAGCTACAGCAGGAAGACCTGCTTTAAAATCAGACTCTTTACCATTAAGATGATCAACAATGTGACCTGTTGCTCTTTGAGCACCCCAGATAGCTGTTTGCCCTGATGGTGGAAGTTTATGTGTTACAGCGTCACCTAAGACATATACATTTTTATCTGTCTTAGATCTAAAGCTGACCCCATCCATTATAGCAAACCCCGCACCATTGTGTTCGATGCCTGCCATAGCAATAACTGGTGAACATTTATTCATAGGTATTAGGTTACATACTTCGTACTTTTCAGTTTTTACTGTACCTTTTTCATCATCTACATTTGCAAATTCTGTATATGTGATTGTTTTGGCAACTACATCTACATCTGTTACTTTTGTAAGACCTTTGTACTCTATAAATCCATCATATAAATCTTTCCATGACTCTTTAAATGCTTTACCTTTAGCAAATTTACCACCTCTAGTATCAAGAACGATTACTTTGCCTTTTATACCTTCATTTTTAAGGTAGTTAGCAA
>CAYXTZ010000016.1:6066-15789 GCA_964468535.1 uncultured Sulfurovum sp. | reverse complement strand
TATGAAAATAAAAATTTATTTTAAATTATGCAAGGTTACGATGCTCTTATCTACCCCAGTAACAACACCCTCATCTTTCCCCTCATACGGTATATTTGAAAGTAAATATCGTACAGCATTGATTCTTGCTCTTTTTTTATCATTTGCATCAAGTGTACACCATGGAGAATCTGCTGTTCCAGAGAGCTTAAACATCTTATCTCTTAGTGCTTCATATTCATCATATTTCTCCATAGACTTGTAGTCTAATTTTGAGAGTTTCCATCTTTTAAGTGGGTTATCTTCACGGTCTTTTATGCGCTTTACTTGTGTCTCTTTAGAGATATTTAGATAAAACTTGAAAAAGAGTATGCCATCATCTACTAGCATCTCTTCCACAGTATTTACTTGATTGTAAAACTTATCATGCTGTGCTTGTGTACAAAAACCAAATATTTGTTCTATCCCTGCTCTGTTGTACCAGCTTCTGTCAAAAAAGACTATTTCTCCTGCGTTAGGTATCTGCTTTAAATGGCGTTGGAAATACCATTGCCCAAGCTCTTTAGAGTTTGGTTTAGGAAGTGCCACAGAACGTGATTCTCTCGGGTTAAGATATGCATTAAACTCTTTAATAGTAGAACTTTTACCCGCTGTGTCCATCCCTTCAAAGATGATAAGCAGACGTTTGTCATTGTCTATAATCCATTTTTGAAGTTTGACCAGTTCATATTGTAATTTAAAAGATTCATCTTCATAAAAATCACGTTTTATCTTGCCATTTTTTTTAAATACTTTAGATGTTTTTCCTCTATATTCGGCTAAATCCTTAGTGTAGATGATTGTCTGATTATCCATACTTGTCACCCCTGACTTCTTTTGGTATTTTTTTACTTGTCTGCGCACCAAGTTCTTTTATCTGCTCTACTTGTCTTACAAGGTTACCTTTGCCATTACTAAGCTTGTTTCTGGCCGCTGTGAAACTACCTTGTATGCCGTCTATTTGTTTAGATATCTTCATCAAGTCTTCTGAAAATCCTACAAACTTGTCATACATAGCCCCAGCACGACGTGCTATCTCTTGGGCATTTTTATTTTGTCTTTCAAATTTCCATACATTTTCTACTGCTCTCATAGCCACTAAAAGTGTTGTGGGACCCACAAGAAGTATCTTGCTTTTAAAAGCATTATCATAGATACTGTTGTCATGCTCCAAAGCAACCGCCAACGCACCCTCTATAGGCATAAACATAAAAATAAAATCTAAGGTATTCACTTCTGTTAGGCGTTCATAATTCTTTTTTGAAAGCTCTTTTATATGCGCACGTATAGAGTCTAAATGTGCATTAAGATATTTTGTTTCTTGTTCATCATTTTCTGCATTTATATAACGCTCATACGCAACTAAGGAAGTTTTAGCATCTATGATTAAGTCTCTATTGTCAGGCAAATGCACGATGACATCTGGACGTAGTATCTCATTATCATCTGTTTTTAGGCTCACTTCACGCTCAAATTCATGCCCTTTTCGTAAACCTGAAGCCTCCAAGACATGCTCTAGTACCATCTCTCCCCAAATACCCTGCTGTTTGTTTTCACCTTTAAGTGCATTGGTAAGATTTATGGCATCTTTGCTTATCTTTTCATTGAGTTCCTTGAGTGAATGTATTTCATTTTTAAGTACTGCTCTGTCTTGACTCTCAGAGTTATAGGTATCTGCTACTTGTTTTTTAAATTCAGATATTTGTGTTTGCAGTGGCTTTATCATGGAGTCTAAATTTTCTTTAGAAAAGTCTGCAAACTTTTTAGAGTTACCCTCAAACACTTTCTTTGCCAATGACTCTAATTCATTTTTTATCTCTTTCTTATGAGAAAGCATCATCTCTTTTTGTGACAGTGTATGACGTTCTTCACTTTCTAGCTTCATAAGTAGTCTTGCGTTGTTTGTACGGTACTTACTATTTTTTTCCAATAATGCTTCATATGTTTCTTTTAGGACTTGATGTTCAGAAAATAAATTTTCATATATTTTTTCAGCACCCTCTAGCTTTGCTTTTATCTGTGAAAGTTCTTTTTCTAATTCATTGAAGTTTTTTTGCAAAGCGACAAAATCTTCTTGTGTGCTCTTTAGTGTTGTTTTAGTTTCAGTGAATTGTGCTAATTCTTGTTGGTTTTTAGCATCTTTTATCTTATATGCCTGTAGTTCACGCTCAATGGCTCTGATGTATTCAGATTTTTCCTTGTTGTCAATTGTTACATTCCAAAACCTGTCTTTATACGTTTTTACACGCATAGCAGAGACTACCACAGTTAACACAATCACAAGCAAGACCACCACTGCGATGATTGCCATGAGCATCAGTGTTGGGTCACCTTGTATCTTATTTATTAGTTCATTCATACCTAGCCTCTTATCACATCATACCCTACTGGGTAGTTACACTGCATTTTTTCATATGATAACCTTCCCTTACCATACTTCATATTATGAAATACTATTTGCACCTTATTGTCTAGTTCATCATAATAGGCAATACTATGAAGTTTTTGTGCTGTATCTAGTTGTATCGTATACTTTTTCCCTTCAGATTCTGTAACATAAATATTTTTACTATGCAGCTTTGAGTTCTTTAAAATCTTAGCTATATCAAGGCTCTTAGCTATATAATAAGCTGATACTTGTTCCAAATCGTGGTCAACCACAAGAAGTTCAAGCCCATCCGTACAAACCTCTTTTTTTGTGGGTTCCAAGTAAGACCATTTAAAAAGTTTTTTATCTGAAAAAGCCACTTTACCACTATAGTTTATGACTTTCTTTTTTGTATTGGTTATTATTTGACTAAAGTTTGCAGTGAAATTATCTGGCAATTTTATTTCAGAAGATGCAAACACAGGTAACAGCAAAAGCAACAACAATTGTTTAAGATGTGGCATTTTCTATCTTAGAATATTGTATTTTACACAAATTATTTACTGATTTGATACAATGTATTTTAACACTTATAGTAGTTGTCATTATTTTTCCTTGATTCATAATAAAAATATAGCAAAATAGTACTTGGATTGTGGTGATTATATGATAGTTTCACATAAAATTGTAGACTTATCTTTAAAAAAAGAATTACTCACGTTTAACTCCATAAATAACCGCATACATCAACGGTACATAATACAAATTCAATACCGTTGCCCATGCAATACCAAAGCCTAAACTAATAGCCATTGGTTGCAAGATAAGTGCTTGTCCTGAGGCAAAGAACATGAGAGATGAAAGTCCCAATACTGTTGTAACCGAAGTGAGTAAAATAGGTCGTAAACGCATGCCTGCTTTCTGTTTCATCTCATCATAGTTTTTACTTCCTCTTATAAAGATAAGCATGATGAGTCCATCATTTACCACCACCCCTGCTAGTCCTATGATACCCATCATCCCTGGCATCGTCATGTTGATACCCATCAGATATGTTCCTAGCAATGCCCCCAAAACAGAAAGAGGGATAGTAGAGAGTATAATAAGTGGCAATACCAAAGAGTTAAACATCCACACGAGGGTAATAAAAATGAGAAACATCGCGATAATCATTGCTTCTGTCATCTCTTTTTGAACCTTAGCACTCTCTTTTTCTTCACCTTTTATGATGACCTTTACACCTTTTTCTTCTATTTCTTCCAGTAAAGGTTTGAGGCTTGTCATCACTTCTACTGCTGTTATGACTTTCTTATCTACTCCTGCAAAAACAGACCGTACTTTTTCTCCATCTTCTTTAAATATCTTGACAAAACTTTTTTGAAAAGTAAAGTCAGTAATATCTTCTAATTTTACAACTTTTGTTTGGTCTGGTGTTGTTAGCTTGAAATTGGCTAACATTTCACTATCGCTTCTATGGGCATCTTCTAGGCGTATACGTAAAAGTCCTTTTTCGTTAAACATTTTTGCATGTTCTGCTTTAAGAAATGCACCTTTCAGTGTAGAGATAATATAACTCTCTGAAAACCCCAAATGTTGTCCATACTCATTTACACGAAGCTTCAGTTCACGTACTCCTTCATTTGCATTGTTCGAAATATCAGAAATACCTGCCGTGGCACTTAGCTTTGCCTCAAGCATTTCCATAGCTTCAAGCATCTTACCTTCATTGACATGAGAAAATCCTATTTCTATATCGTTTCCTACAAGCCCTGTTTGTTGCACATAGACATTGAATTCTTCAAACACTTTTTTCCCATCAATTTTGAGAGCCTTAAACTCTTCTAGTACATCTCTTTCAATTTCTTTGGCTATAGTTTGAGAGAGCTTCTTTCTTATCATATCGCTGCCATCATACTCTAAGGAAAATACAGGATTAATATAGGTATCAAAAAAGTTTTCAGGTGCTTTTTCATGCAAGTTAATAAAGATTTGAAATAAGTTATCTCCTGTTTCAAAGCTTTGGTCTTTATTGAATTTAAACCCTATGACGGATGTCACAGAATCTACAGCATTTTTATCTAAACTCTTTAGTAATGCTTCTTCTATTTGACTCACATATTTTTCTGTATCTTTTAGAGTATTGTTGATGTTTACTTTACCACTCATATAGACTTGCTGTGCATCAAACTCAGGAAAAAGTTGAAACTTCATAATGGAGGAAATACCTACTGTAGTTAAAATAATAAAACTTATCATCAGTACCAAAGAACGCCTTTTACGAAGTAGCAACTTATGAAGTACTTTTTCGTAAAACCCTACCCAACGCTTCCAAAAGCTTTCTTTGTTGTTTGCTACATTAACCTTTCCTATGGAAAAAAACTCTTTGGCATGTAATGGTAGAAAGTAAAATGCTTCAAATAGTGAAGAAAGTAAAAGTATGGAAATCATCACAGGCAATATCTGCATAAACATACCCATCTGTCCTGACATAATAAGTAAGGGTAAAAAAGCAAAAACGGTTGTAAGTGTAGCAGTAAGTACAGCAGGAAACATCTCTACAGAGCCATCTATGGCTGCATCTCTTGGACTTTTTCCCATTTCTAAATGTCTATAAATATTTTCAGCCACAACAATAGCTTCATCCACTAACATACCCAGAGCAATTAACATGCCTAATAGACTCAACATATTAAGACTATATCCCATAAAATTTGCAGAAATAATGGCTATCATAAATGAAGCTGGTATCCCTATACCAACAACCAAAGCAATACGAAAATTTACAGACAACAATAGGGCTAAAAAAACCAATATTAGTCCAAACAAAATATTGGATGAAACTAAGTTTAGACGATTTTTAATCCAAATAGAAGTATCTGTATACGCCTTAAAGTCTATATTTTTATATTTTTCAGAAAAGACTTTTAGTTCTTCTCGTATCTCCTTACTTAAGGCTATAGCATTACCATCTTTACTTTTATTGATGTTTAGAGATACATTTTCCTTGCCATTAAAATGAGAAACCTGCTTGGGTTCTTCAAGTCCTACATAGACAGATGCTATATCTCCTAAACGTATATGCTTATCTCCTATTGTTAAAAAAATCCTGCTAAGTGCTTCTTCACTTTTTTCGCCATTTATTGTAGAAATATAAAGGTGTTCCCCTTTTCCATCCAAAGTACCTGCTGGAAAAATAGATGCTATCTCAGAAATAGCTTTATACAAAGCTCTTTTTTCTAAGCCATAGGCATTGAGTTTTTTCTGATTAAAAGTAATAAGCACTTCTTCATCTGCATCCCCACGTACGTCTATGCTAGAAAGGTCTTCAATGAGTGCCAGTTTACCCTTAAGCTCATTTGCCGCATCTATAAGTTCGGTTTTAGGAACATCCCCCGATATAGCAACAAGTAATACAGGATAGTCGTGTAATGCTATACGAGCATTAGGCTCATCCATATCACCTGGTAAATCTCGTCTTGTATTTGAGATGACATCTTTTACATCAGAGAGTACCGCTTGCGTATTTCCCGTTTTTATATCTGCTTTTATTATAAATGAACCATTTTGAATACTGGTATAAATGGTATCTATCTCAGAAATGCCCTTTAAGCCATCTTCTATAGTCCCTACAACCATCTTATCTAATACATTTGCAGATGCACCCGCATATCCTCCAGAGATTGATATCCTATCTAGTTGTGAAGCAGGAAATATTTCTTTAGCAATATTTTGATAGGAAAATACAGAGAGTAGCAACATGAACACCATAAATATATGATTTATAATAGGCTTATCTACTGCAAAAGTTATGAAACCTCGTATCATTCCAAGTTCCTATTCATTTTTATCTATAGTAAAAATAGTGTCTGCTACCCTATTTTTAAACCTTAAAGACTCTACACTTTGCACTAACATCACTTTTTCTGCTTTAAGTGCCAACACTTCTCTGTGCATTTTATTGACCTCTTTTGACTCATAATAAATCTGATTTGACAAATATGTTTTTATACTTGTCAAAATAACTATAATTGCCATAGCCATTATAATCACCCATACCATTCCAAAGGTAATACCATTTGGTGTCTTTTTTTTCTGTGTATGTTTAGACATCCTTGTTAAACCTAAAAGATCTTAATTTTGCAGAACGACTACGTGGATTAATTTTACATTCTTCTTTAGTAGCAATGACAGGCTTGGAAGAAAATGCCTTGCCAATAGCATGGTTTTTCCCACAGGTACACCGTATTGCTAGGGGGTCACAGATACAGGGATTTGCCCATTTTCTAAAACGATTTTTAACCAGTCTGTCTTCTAAAGAATGGAAGGAAATAAGTGAAACAACTTCACCCATAATATGTTTTTTTTCAAGTGCATCAAGAAGCCCCTCTATCTCACCTAGCTCATTGTTTACTTCTATACGTATGGCTTGAAACATAAGTGTTGCAGGGTGTATTTTTCCGCCACTTGGTATCACACCTTTTGCTATTTCGCTAAGCTCTTTAGCACTTACTATAGGAGCTTTTGCTCTAGCCTCTACCACCGCAGATGCTAGCTTACGATAAGACCTCACTTCTCCATAACTATCAAAAATATATTCAAGTTTTTCTTTAGAGTATTTATTAACTACTTCATATGCACTTAGAGGTGAGTTTACATCCATACGCATATCTAATGTTTTTGAGTTAAAAGAGAAACCTCTTTCCATTTTATCTAGCTGTAAAGAAGAAACCCCAAAATCTGCCAATACAGCAACAATAGGGCTTTTGCTCAATACAGGGAAAACTGTTGCAAAAGTTCCTTTATAGAGTGTACTGCGTTCCAAAAATGGTTCTAGCCTTTTTTTAGAAAAGGTCAAGGCTTCATCATCTCTATCTATACCAATATGTTTTATGTTTTTATAGTGAACTAGCATTTCAGAACTATGCCCTGCGTAGCCTAGTGTACAGTCTACAAAGTAGCCCTCAGTAATATCTTTAAAACTTTGCAACACTTCAGCTAATAGTACTGGTATATGAGGTGTTTGCATTTTGTTCCTTCTAGCTAATGGTGACATTTAAAATATGAATGCTATAATAGCGAAATAATCCTAATAAAGGTTTCGTATTTATGGATAAACACCTCATAGATGACATTAAACACATCTCACTTTCACTCTTCAATAAAAACTTTTTTTCTGTATATCATGGCTCTATCTCAGCTAGGGTATCTACACATAGTTTCATTATCAACACAAAAGATACTATTTTGGATGAAGTCACTAAAGAATCTTTAGTAAAACTTGATTGTCACAAAAGAGATTACCGTTGGTCTTTAGCAAATCCTGATGTTTTTATACATGAAAACATCTATGAGACCATTCCTAGTGCGAAATATATATCTTACACTATGCCCCCCTACGCTACTGCCTACTCACTTAAACATGGAAAAGTCTCTCCTCAGGATTTTTTTGGTAAAAAAGTCTTAGGTGATGTACTTATTTATGATCCAAAAAACATAGATGACTGGCTAGAACGTGCTCCACATGAAATACCGCAGTTTTTTCAAAAGCATGACACACATCTACTTCTCATCAAAGGTTTTGGCGTCATATCTTATGACAGAGACATCACAGAAATGGCAAAGAAAATTTCTATTTTAGAAAACTCTTGTAGATTGCTAGCACTCTCTGCCAATTTATAACTATTGACGTGTGTATGAAGTTTTGATTAGTTTTTCACTTAAGGTATTTAATTGCTTATCATTGTAACTCTCTATTTTTATGATACGTAGAGGTTCATTTTCATATTTATGCTTAAAATTATTGGCTAAATTAGCTAAAGATTCTTGAGAAATTAAGTAGATTTCTTTAGCAAAAGGTACTTCTACTTTTTGAATGTACATCACTAAAATGTCATCTCTATTTTTCCAAATACCAGAACCTTCTATACGTAAATCTTTGATAAATGCATCCCCCTTTTCTACACTAACATAGATTTGGATAGTAAAGGTATGGTCAGCTTTTAAGTGTAAATACTCTTTTTCAACAGTCAATGTACCATTATTTGTAGATTCCCTATAAGCATGCCAATTACCTATCATTTCTCTAGGAGTTAGGGCATATTGAGAGACAGTTAAAGCCATCATGAATAAATATATTTTTAACATTCCACACCATCTGCTTCCGTATCTTTATCGTAAATGAAAATGGAACATCTTTGCGTATTTATAATTTCACAAGCATAGCTTGCAATAAGGGGCAATCCTTCTTCTAAACCTGTAAAATTTAGCAATTTTTTTCAAACTCAGCTAAATTTACATAGCTTATGTGACTTATCATAAAATCCCCCTCGTTGTTTAAAATCATAGCACTATTTTTCTTAAAAACCTTCTAGGAGGTTCATCTTAAAAGCTTATATAACTTAACTTTCCTACCTAAACCCAAGCATTTTTCGAGTGACGTCCTGTAGTACCGAGATAATACTGACTAAGTCCTCATTTCTCTTTACAATATCTTCAAGTTTAACTATCTCATCTAATATAATAAATGTCTGTATGGTAATAGCCAAAGTGTGGCACTCACACTCTAAATATTTAAATAAGTCACCAATAATCTTAGGCTCATTAGTATTACCTCCACTAAGTAAATACCCAAATTTAAGAAGATATGGATAATGCACTTACTCTTAAGTGTTGTATTGCTACAACCACAATATCACTTATGGTTTGGGTATACTTTTGTAGGGTTTTAGGTGTAAAAGTTAATTACTTCTAATATAATTCATAGTAAATGTCAACTCTATTAGATATATTGTCATAATTTTAAAGCAATTTTTCGTTATACTTGACAGAATAACATTGACTGGGTACACCTATGAATCAAACACAAAAACGATTAAGCATTATAAAGTTGGCTATTTCCATTACTGATATAGAGACGATTCAACTTCAAATCCTGAAGCTTTCTCCTATTAGAACAGATACAAAGATACAAGAAATCCTCTCTTTACTTCAAGCAGGCAGCTATGCACAGGCCCAAGGACTCATCACAGACTATATAGATTCTGCCCCCGAAGAGATACTACAAAGAACTTCTCAGCACAGCAAACCAACCATCACAGCAGAAGAACAAGCTATTATTGATGAATTTGGGCTCTTAGCTACTCCCTCATCATCAAATGAAGTAAAAGCAATAGATATTAACGATTATGCTTCAACCGAAGCAAAAATCACTAGCTCCAAGCCTACTGTCGACTATGACGCTTTACTCAGTTTAGAAGCAGATGACATACTTCCAAACAATATTGATATTTCACAGACACGCAAGGTTTTTTCAGATGAAGTTTTTTCAGATGAAGTTT
>CAYXTZ010000016.1:2467-5966 GCA_964468535.1 uncultured Sulfurovum sp. | reverse complement strand
GTTTTTTCAGATGAAGTTTTTTCAGATGAAGTTTCTTTGGATCATGACTCATTTTTTACAAAAGATGACAATACATATACTCCAGAATTGGAACTAACAGATATCCCTAAAGATACTTTTTTTGAAGATGAAGTAGAAGTAGAAGAGATTATAGAAATACTTCCTATTCAAGAATCAGATGAGGAAGAACCTTCTTCAACAAAAGATGGAAAAACTATGAAAAAAGATATCTTCAATACTCCCATAACAAAAATATCTATCCCACTATCTTATGATGCCATGCCTCACATATCACAAAAACTCATCACTATGAGAAAACGCTATCCTCTTATTCAAATAAACTACGAAAAATTTGACACGGTTGAATCCTTCTTAACTAAAATTACACAAGATGGATACAGCGAGGGTGAGATTGAAGAAATGATTGTTTACATTAATAAACTTATTAAAAAAACAAAATACACAGAGGCCGCACAACTTTTGCTTGTCTGTGCTGCTACGGAGTCTAAGTTTGCACAATTTATGCTAGCAAGAGAACTCTATAAGGGTTCAGTATTAAGAAAAAATATCAGCGAAGCATTTACCCTTATGAATGCTTTGGCTATATACGACTATCCTGAGGCCCTTTGTGACTTAGGGCAGTTTTATGAAAATGGTATAGGTACTACACCTGACCTCATGAAAGCAGAAGAACTTTACAAGGAAGCTGTAAACCTAGACATTAAAAGAGCTAAAAAACATTACACTCGTCTAAAAAAACACAATCGTGGACTTTTGAAAAGTTAAGACTTTTTTCAAATCTTTTTTATGCCTTCATATGCTACAGATATCATTTTATCTATCTCTTCATAAGAGATGATATACGGTGGCATAAAGTAGATAATATGCCCAAGTGGTCTAAGCAAAACCCCTTGCGTCAAGGCATATTCATATATTTTTAAGCCTATTCGTTCTTCTGATGCATAGCCTTTTAATTCTATAGCTGTCACCATTCCTTGTTGACGAATCTCTTGTACATTGTCTAAGAGTTTAAATTTTTCAAGATTTGTTTTAATATACTGGGACTTCTTCTTATTCTCACCTAAAATATCATTTTGTTCAAATATCTCTAGTGTTGCTAAAGCTGCAGCACACGCTAGAGGATTGCCCGTATAAGAATGGGAATGCAAAAATGCCTTATGTTCATTATAGTCACAATAAAATGCCTGATAAACATCATCTGTTGTCATCACCACTGAAAGTGGTAAATACCCACCAGTAAGCCCTTTAGACAGTGTCATGAAATCTGGGCTAATATCTGCATATTCACAAGCAAACATACGTCCAGTACGTCCAAATCCTGTCATGATTTCATCTGCTATCAGATGCACATCGTATTGCCTAGTAAGCACCCTTGCTCCTTCAAGATAAGTAGGATGATACATATGCATCCCTCCTGCACCCTGAATAAGAGGCTCTACGATGAGAGCGGCTATTTCACTTGACTTTTCCTTCAACAATGTTTCCAGTGACAACAAAGCCACTCTAGCTGCTTCAACACTTTGGTCTACAGGTACAGGTACTTGCATGTTTTGAATCAACAGCTGTGCATACGTTTCCTTATAAAGGGCAACATCACCCACACTCAAAGCACCTATGGTCTCACCATGATAAGAGTTAGAAAGTGAAAGAAAGATGGGTTTACGCTTTCCCTTGTTAAGATGATAGTGATAGCTCATTTTCAATGCTGCTTCTACTGCTGAAGAACCGTTGTCAACATAAAATACTTTTTTGAGTTCTTTAGGTGTAAGGTTGACAAGTTTATGAGCCAACTCTACAGCAGGTTCATGTGTAAACCCTGCTAAAAGTACGTGTTCCAAGGTGTCAAGCTGTTTTTTTATTCTCTTATTTATATGTTCATTACTGTGTCCAAAAAGATTTACCCACCAAGAACTTACTGCATCTATGTATGCATTGCCTTCAAAATCATACAAATACACACCTTTACCAGACTGTATAGGCACAAGTGGCAATGTCTCATGGTCTTTCATCTGTGTACATGGATGCCATATCACCTCTAAATCTCTCTGCATTATTTCACTGTTTTTACTTCCCATAAATATCACACTCCATTTCAACTACTATATCAAGTATTATTTAGGTAGAATTATACAAATTTTTAGATAGAAGGTAGATGAAGTATGATTTCTTGGATGCAAAAGAATAATAAATTTTTAGTATGGACGATATGGATAGCTACGATTTCATTCATCGGGACAGGTGCCACAATGGGCTTTAGTGGTGGAGGAGTTAAAGCTGGAACTGTTGCTAAAGTAGGTGATGTTGAAATTCCACAAACAAAACTCAATATGGTTTACAGTAGTATATACAACCAATATAACGAGGCTATGCAAGGTACTCTTGATGATAAAAAAGCAAAAGAAATGGGACTTATTCAACAAGCATTTGCACGCATTGAAACACAAGCTAAAATCCTAAACTTTGCCAATGAGATAGGCATTATCGTCCCCGATACAGAAGTAGCACAAAAAGTGAAAGCTATCGAATCCTTTCAAAAAGATGGTGTTTTTAATAGAGAAATATACACTGCTTATCTAAATTCACAAAGGATTAAAGCAAAAGATTTCGAAGCAACACTTAGAGAAGAGCTTCTCATACAAAAAACCATTGCACTACTTTCCGTAGAAGCTTTGCCATTAGAAGTGGAAGCCATATCAGCTGCAATGAATGTGAGTGATAAACTAGCGTATAAGGTATTGACAAAAGCTGATGTAAACTTTATCGCAGAAGCATCTAAAATAAAATCTTTTTGGGAAATGCAAAAAGAAAACTTTATGACAAAACAAATATATGAACTCTCTATTGTTTGGACAGAGAGTAAAGACACTGTTGTCACAGAAGACGAAATAAAATCACACTATGATACAAATAGTTTTAAGTATACAAATACTGAAGGCAAACAGCTTAATTTTACAGAAGCAAAAGAACAGGTAGCTAATGACTTAAAACTTAAAAAAACAAAGAAACCTGCACAAAAATCCTACATAGCATTCAAAAAAGGTCAATTGACAACAAGCGAAAAAATTACACTTCCCTTAGGTGATTTAAAATTAACAAAAGAAATTTGGGAAACAATAAAATCGAAAAATATCGGGGACATTATAAAGCCAAAAATAGTTGGAAATATGTATGCGACTATCAAGATAGAACATATTGTACTACCTATAGTAAAAACGTTTGATGAAGCAAAAGATGAAGTAACGATTCTCTATACAAAACAAGCAAAAAAAGAAGCTCTTTTAGCACTGGCAGAAAAAACACTTGAATCCTTCGATAAATCTACAGCGATTATCTCAGATTTTGTAAAGTTAGAAGAAGATGTCAACCTAAAACCATTAAATAATCAAGAAAGTTTACAATTTTTACAAAAACTCTTTACATCGTCTAAAGAAAAGGGTATGATAAGCGTATCGGATAAAATTGTTGTTTACAATATTTT
>CAYXTZ010000016.1:0-2367 GCA_964468535.1 uncultured Sulfurovum sp. | reverse complement strand
AAGCAAACTGTCAATAAATTGAAACAAAATACATTTGAAACAAATTTGATTAAAATGTTAGATAAAAAATATCCAACAAAGACTTTTATGAAGGGACTTACAAATTGAGTAACACAATTTTAGCTATCGATATCGGCTCCACTAAAATATGTGCTATCATAGCTGAAATTTCAGACTCAAATGAAGTCACTATACAAGGTCATGGTATCACAAAATCCCAAGGGATAAAAAAAGGTGCTATCACAAACATCGAACTTGCTTCAAAATCTATCAAAAAAGCCATAAATGATGCCAAGCGTATTGTAGGGTCTAATATTACTTCTGCCACAGTATCAATTTCTAATGCTTATGCTAAATCGTTAAATTCAACAGGGATTGTCAACATACCACATAAAGACATCTCCATTAAAGAAATAAATCGTGTCATGCAAACAGCACTTTATAATGCAAATGTCCCTAATGAGTATGAAGTAATACATGTGTTGCCTTACAACTTTAGAGTAGATGACCAAGATTTTATAGAAGACCCTTTCGGTATGAATGCCTCTCGCATGGAAGTAGATGTCAACATCATCATGACACAAAAATCAAATCTTTCTAACCTAAAAAAAGCAGTACGTTCTGCAGGTGTTGAGATAAATGGTATTGTGCTTTCTGGTTACGCATCTGCTATAGCAACTATGGATGAGGACGAAAAAGAATTAGGCGTTGCAGTTATTGACCTTGGAGGTCAGACTTCTAACCTTGTCATTCACACAGGAAACTCCATCAGATATAACGACTTTTTAGGTGTAGGTTCAAACCATATTACCAATGATTTATCAATGGTGCTTCATACCCCACTTCAAATTGCTGAAAATGTCAAAATACGTCATGGAAACCTAGTTGAGAGTTCACATGAAGTCATAGAACTCCCTATCATAGGTGATGAAGAAAACCGCAACGGTGTTTCACTAGAAGTGGTACATTCGGTCATCTTCTCTCGTGTGGAAGAAGCCTTAATGATTTTGTCAAAGTCTCTTGAAAAAGCAGCACTTAAAGAACAGATAGGTGCAGGCATCATCTTAACAGGTGGCATGACAAAACTTAAAGGTATGAGAGAACTAGCACAAGCTATCTTCTCAGGTATGCCAGTACGTGTAGGGTATCCAGAAAATGTCAATGGTCTTTTTGAGGAACTGAAAGACCCCGCATTCTCAACAGTAGTAGGTCTACTACTGCATGAAGCAGGTGGTCATACCCAATATGAGATTGATTTTCAGCAAGAGTTATTGCACTCAAAAACCATATATGAAGAAAATCTAAGTGACATCAAAATAGGTAATACTATTAGTCAGACCGAAGAGACACCTTTAAATAGGGTCAAAAAAGAGTCAAAAAGAGAGTCAAAGCAAAGTAAACAAAACAATGATTTTGATGATAACATCATATCATTTGATGATTTGCCCGACCTAGGTCATGATAATAAAAATCCATTTAAAAAAATAGCCAACTGGGCAAGGCAACTTTTTTAAAGCTAAACCAACTAAAAGGAGGAAAGAATGGAAGAATTTGAAATCGACATAGTCGAAACTAAATGCAATACAAATGGTGCAAAGATTAAAGCTATCGGTGTCGGAGGTGGTGGTGGTAACATGATTAACCATATGATATCTGAAGGCATTCACAGTATTGACCTTATTGTGGCAAACACTGATTCACAAGCACTAGATAGTTCAATGGCGCCTTATAAGCTGCAATTGGGTATCAATGCAACAAGAGGTTTGGGAGCTGGTATGATACCAGACAAAGGTCGTGAAGCTGCACTAGAAAGCTTTGAAGACATTAAAGCCATGCTTGAAGGTTCTGACATAGTCTTTATCTCTGCTGGTCTTGGTGGTGGTACTGGTACTGGTGCAGCACCCATCATCGCTCAGGCTGCAAAGGAAGTGGGTGCGTTAACAGTATCTATCGTTACTAGTCCGTTCAAGTTTGAAGGTCGTAAAAGAACCAAACTTGCTAAAGAAGGTTTAGAAGAACTGAAGCGTGAAAGTGACTCTATCATTGTTGTTCCTAACGAAAAACTTCTTTCGATTGTAGAAAAAAACCTTGGGATTAAAGAAAGCTTCAGGATGGTAGATGACATTCTTGCACAGGCTGTTGGTGGTATTTCTAAAGTCATTCTTTCTCACGGAGAAAATGACATAAACCTTGACTTTGCTGATGTAAAAACTGTTATGTCTCACCGAGGTCTTGCACTTATGGGTGCAGGGTACTCAGTAGGTACAAATGCAGCCTATGATGCAGCAAAAGCAGCTATCGAGTCACCTTTGCTTGACAACATCTCTATAGATGGTGCGATGGGTGTACTTGTACACTTTGACATTC
>CAYXTZ010000015.1:0-16091 GCA_964468535.1 uncultured Sulfurovum sp. | reverse complement strand
TGCTAAGTCTTACTGCTTTTCCGTCTTTTAGGTCTATGGCTGGGAGTATTGTCATATGTTTTTTCCTACAATCTTGCAAAATTTTCTATAATTTTAAGTCCATTCTCATGGCTTTTTTCTGGGTGTGGTTGTATGCCGTAGATGTTGTTGTTTTGTACAGCAGAGACGAACTCATAGCCGTAGTGGGTTTTACCTATGGCATATTTGTCATCACACACTGCGTGGTATGAGTGAACAAAATAGAGGTAAAACTCTTTCTCTAGCCCATCAAATAATGCTGTTTTTTTTGTGACAAATAGTTCATTCCATCCCATGTGTGGCACTTTAAGTTCATGGTCAAATTTGGTCTTATCAAAGGTAACAACCGTACCAGGAATAAGCCCTAGTCCTTGGCGTGAGCCAAACTCTTCAGAGCTTTCAAAAAGCAGCTGCATACCAAGACAGATACCTAATAGAGGTTTCCCAGATTTTGCATATGCGATGACTGCCGTATCCATGCCGTTTTCTTTGAGGTGTTCCATAGCATCGCCAAAAGCACCCACACCTGGCAAGATGAGTTTGTCATATTGTCTAAGTTTATTTGGGTCACTTTCAAGCTTTGCATCTACACCCATCTTTGCAAAAGCATTGATGACAGACGCTAAGTTTCCCATATTGTAATCGACGATTCCAATCACGTATTTGTTCCTTATAGGGGTATATTATTATTGTGATTATAGCTAATTAAAGTAAAAGCATCTATTTTACTTTAGTCTATTGTGCTAAAATACTATAAATAATACTTTGGAGTGTGTATGAAAATAGCAATCGTCAAGCTTTCTGCCATGGGCGATATCATACATGCTATGGTAGCACTTCAGTATCTCAAAAGAGAAAAACAAACTTTAAAAATAGACTGGATAGTGGAGCAAAGTTTTTCAAAAGTTTTAGAGGGAAACCCACATATAGATAATATTTTAGTTGTTAATTTAAAAGCATTAAAAAAAGATACAAAACAAATTTTTAAAGAGATAAAGCGTATAAAAAAGTATGCTCAAAATCACTATGATTTGGTGATAGATGCACAAGGACTACTGAAGTCAGCAATAGTATCAAGTCTTTTGGGAAAAAGGCGAGCTGGATTTTCTAAAACTTCTATACGGGAAGGAATGGCATCTTATTTTTATCAAGATAAAATAGATATTGCTTATGATGCAAATACGATTGATAGAAATGCAAGAGTGATATCTAAACCATTGAATATTGAGATAACACCAGAGATGATACACGATAAAGAAGCATTTTTATTTTATAGAGATACAGAAGAGTTACAACTTTTAAATTCAAATAAAAAAAATATCATTTTTGTCATTGGCTCTACTTGGGAAAGCCGTAATTATCCTAAAGAAAAATTTGTACAAATTGCTGATGCTTTAAAGCAAGAGGTATTGGTGGCATGGGGAAATGAAAAAGAAAAAGAAAAAGCAAAATGGATAGAAACACATTGTGATTATGCAAAAGCATTACCAAAAATAGACCTAAATGACCTCAAAGCCATTATAGCTAACTCAGATTTACTTATAGGAAATGATACAGGCCCCACACATATGGCATGGGGGTTAAACATACCTTCTATTACCATATTTGGACCTACACCTGTGAACCGTGTATATGAAACAGTGATAAATAAAGTTTTGAAATCTTCTTCTAAAGTGAAGCATTATAAATTAAATAAAAATGATTTTTCTATTAAAGAAATAGCAGTACAAGATATTGTTAATCTTGCTAATGAACTTTTAAATGCTTGATACACTATATCTAGGACTATATAAAGCGTTTAGTGTTTTATTGAAGATACTATCTGAGGGAACAATAAGAAAAATGATGTATGCTTTGGCGTGGATAGCTTATACGTTTAGTGCTAAACAACGTAAAAGAATCACAGATAATCTACGCTTAGCCTACGGAGACAAATACGATAAAAAAGAACAAAAAAAGATAGGTATTCAAGCATTTATGAATCTAATAGATACTGTATTTGGGATAGTAAAAAGAGATGGTTTAGCAAAAGAAAAAGTAATAGAAAATGTTACGTTTGAAGGCTGTGAAATCATCAAAAATTACCAAAAAGAAGGAAGAAACTTTATACTTATTACTGGACATTATGGAAACTGGGAATTACTCTCTCAGTCTATAGCGATAAAGTGTGACTTGACGTTAGTTGGTGTAGGACGCAAGATGGATAGTGATACGATGGATGAGGTTTTAAAAAAGAATAGAGAACAATTTAATGTAGAGATGGTCTATAAAAAGGGTGCGTTGAAAGAGTGTATCAAAGTGATAAATCAAGGGAAAGTAGTTGGAATATTGACAGACCAAGCGATACGTAAAAATCAATCTATTAATGTATTGTTCTTTGGAGAAGAGGCAACACATACACCTTTGGCATCTATCTTGTCACGAAAGTTTGATTTGGATTTAATCCCTGCATATATCAGTACGGAAGACTACATAAATTATAAAGTACAGATCTATGACCCCATAAAGAGTATAAAAACAGATAATCAAGAGGAAGACTTGGCTATACTTACGCAAGAACAAGCCACTATGATGGAAAATGTTATTAAACATAATCCCAATCAATGGTTTTGGATGCATAGACGATGGAAAGGGCTATAATTAGGCTTTTTTAAAATATTCTTAGTGAAAAAAGGAAAGTATTGTTTATTGCTCAGCTTAAAACGTTAGATTATACGCGATATATCAATATAGTAGCTATTTTGTATGCCTTTACTTTACCACTCTCACGTGCTTCAATCTCTCTATTTACCATCGTGCTAATACTACTATGGATATTTGAGGCCGACTTTAAGAAAAAACTAAAGTATCTCAGCTCAAATACTGTGATACGTTGGATGGGGATATTCCTTCTTTTTAATCTACTTTCGTTGCTATGGACAGATTATTTTTTTGAAGCCTTGGAATATATTAAAAAATACTGGTTTTTTTCTCCTGTATTTATATTTTTTACATCACTAAGAAAAGAATATCTTCCTAAGGTACTTTCCGCATTCGTACTTGGTATGTTTGTAAGTGAGGTTATCGCTTATGGAGTCTTTTTTGAATTATGGAACTTTAAATATGCAAGCGTACAAAATCCATCTCCTTTTATGCATCATATAGAGTACAGTGTCTTTCTTGCCTTTACGGGATTGATTTTACTGGGTAGTATATTTAATGCAGAAAATATAAAATATAAAATTTTATATATTTTCTTTTTTATTACGGTGAGTGGCAATCTCTTTTTAACAGAAGGACGTACTGGACAACTTGCATTTGTATTGGGGCTTTTTGTATTGATATTTATGCAGCTTAAGAGTAAGCTAAGTGCTTTGATATTCTCAACTTTTCTTAGTCTATCTATTATAGTCATTGCATACAATATGAGTTCAACATTTAATGAGCGTATTTCAACAGGCAAAGAGAACCTAATCCATGTTGTGAAAAATAAAAATTATTGTACGTCATGGGGTGGACGTGTTGGTTCTTGGATAGTATCAAAAGATATTATTTGGCAGGATCCTATTTTGGGTATTGGGATTATAGATAATATGAAATCATTTCACTCTATCATAGACAGTAAATATCCTGAAATGAAATGTATACAAGATACTTTTATGCACACGCACAATCAGTATCTTGAAGTGTTTACACAGCTAGGGATTGTCGGACTATTTATTTTTATAGGCATTTTCTTTATGATTGCTAGAGTCCCTATAATGGAAAAGTCATATAAAAATATGAAATATATATATTTGGCGATACTTCTTTTTTCTTTTATTCCCGAAGTGCTTCTTCATAGGCAGTTTTCTATGGCACTTTTTGCGCTAGTTGTTGGTTTACTGTTGGCACAAAGTAGGATTGAAAATGAACGTTAACGAGAACATTGTTTTATTTGCTTTTAGAAAAAGGCATCAAGCTTTCTTTAAGCAAGTGTTGTCAAAATGTAAAAATAAAAATATTTCGATTGTAACTTCTCGAGAGTCTTTTCTTATCTCTTTGAAATCTTTTAGATATGTAAAAAAAGCAAAGCTACAAGAAGCATGTGATTTTGCAGTAGAAGCATTTTATGCAAGATTAAATATACAGGTTCCTAGAGTCATATTGCAAATATATTTTCAACTTCTTGCAAAGATATATTTTTTAAGATATTTTACAGCTCTAGATCAAGAATATACTAAAATATTAATATGGAATGGTGGAAAATATCGTGAACGTATTGCAATAGAAGTAGCAAAAATAAAAGGCATAAAAGTATATTTTTTTGAAAATGCTTTACTTCCAAATACGATTGTTTTTGATGAAAAAGGTATAAACTACAACAATAGTGTTCCTAGAGAAAAGTTCTTTTATCAGAACTATACATCGACTATTGTTTTACCAACAAAACTTATACCACGTAAAGGTAAAAATAAAAATACTCATATTGGGAGAAAAGGCATGTTGCCAGAGAAGTATATATTTGTTCCTTTTCAGGTGGATTATGATACTCAGATTATTTCACAATCTTTTTGGATTAAAAATATGAGAATGTTGTTTGATACCATAGAAAATATATCTAGTCAATACGCTTATCATTTTGTACTCAAGGAGCATCCTTCAACAAGTTTGCGATACCCTGATTTGCATAAACGAATTTCTAAAATACCAACCATGAGTTTTCAAAATACAATGAATACGCAAGAGTTAATTGAAGGTGCATTAGCAGTGGTGACAATTAACTCTACTGTTGGTGTAGAGTCTTTACTTTTACATAAAAAAGTTATTGTATTGGGTAATGCTTTTTATGCAATAGAAGATATATCATATCAAGTGAGAAATGAATATGAGTTACTACAAACAATAAATGAAATTGAGACTTTAAAATTAGATAATCACTTAGTTGATAATTTCTTACGCTATTTATATGGTGAATATTTGTTGCAAAAAAATGATAAAATATATGAAACTATTTGTCAAAAGTTATTTCAAAATAAGGGCAGAATATGAAATTTGAAGTATCAAATAATACTTATACAGAGTTAATACAGAGAGTACAAGTCTATTTTGATAATTCAACACACAGTATCTGGGATAAAAGAAATAAAATAAAAATTATTTCGTTAGAAGATGAAATACTGACGATTAAGTCATTTAAGATACCACACTTTATTAACAAAATAGCCTATACATTTTTACGTGAATCTAAGGCGGAAAGATCTTATAAAAATAGCCTTAAAATTTTAGAATTTGTTCCAAAACCTGTAGGATATTCAGAATTATTTAAATATGGATTGTTGTATAACAGTTATTTTGTTTGCGAAAAGTATAATTATGATTTTACGATTAGAGAGCCTTTGACACAAAAAGATTTCCCCAACAAAGAAATTATCTTTAAGCAGTTTGCACATTTTACGCATGAATTACATAAAAAAGGTGTTGAGCATTTAGATTATTCTCCAGGGAATATATTGATTAAAAAAATGAATGATGTGAAATATGAATTTAAAATCATAGATGTAAATAGAATGAGATTTAAAAAGTTTACAAAAGAAGAATGTCTTGAAAACTTTTCAAAACTTTGGACATATGATGATGATTTAAAAACTATTATTACAGAATATGCGAAGCTAATAGATATGAATAGTCTAAAAGCCTATGATATAGTACTAGAGGCATCACAAAAACATAAAAATAAGAAAGATTTCAAAAAGAAAGCTTTGAAGTATATTCGTAAAAAGAAAATCCCCAATATTAATATTGAAGTCATTCAAGAGGCAATTCGACCAATATCTGTTGTGATTATGGTAAGGAATGCTGAGAGTACTATATTAAGGTGCTTGGATGCCTTAACTCTTTTTGATGAAGTTGTTATTTATCTTAATAATTCTACAGACGATACAAAAAAAATTGCATCAGACTACAAGAATGTTAAAATTATTGAAGGTAGGTTTTCAGGTTTTGGTAAAACCAAAAATATTGCAGCATCTCATAGTAAAAATGATTGGATTCTATCTTTAGACAGTGATGAGATTTTAAATCAAGCATTGATAAGAGAAATTTCACAGATAGATTTTTCAAATTTAACGAGAGTATATAAGTTAAAGCGTGATAACTATTTTTTAGGACATAAAACCCAGTCTTCTGATATGATTGTACGTATATATAATCGTACTTTTACACAGTTTAATGATAATAATGTACATGAAAAGGTATTGATGCGAAGTGGCTCGAAAGTATTGAAACTAAAGAATAGTTTTACACACTTGAATATTACAAATATTAATCAAACATTGACAAAAATGATACAATATACAGACCTAAGTTCAGAAGACAAGAAAACATGTTTTTTTACTATAGTTTTAGCAAAATATTTCTTCGCATTTTTTAAGACCTATATTTTAAAAGGAAATATTCTTAAGGGTTGGGTAGGGTTCACGTTAGGTGTAAATGCTGCTAATAGACGTTATTATAAATATTTGAAACAATTTATTAATTGTAATGAAAGCAATAAAAATTAAATATACATTTTTGAAAGGTTAAGTTTGGTTCGTTTTCTTATTTATATTTCACACACATATAGTATCCCAGTGGGTAGACCTCTGCAAGATGAAATACATCTTAGAAACTATAGTGTTAAATGGTTCTGTGATGAATTTGATACTTACAGTTATTTGGATGATACATATAGTTGTTTGCATACTGTAGATGAAGTAATAAATTATAACCCTGATATAGTATTGGTTGCAACGAATGTGGTAGCAGATTTTTTCCCTGGAATCAAAGTTCAAATTTTTCATGGATTTTCTTCGGGAAAACGTAGTGATGTAAAGGGACATTTTAATATACGTGGGTTTTTTGATTTGTATTGTACCCAAGGTCCAAGTACAACGATACCTTTTCAATCTTTAGCCAAGAAGCATAAATATTTTGAAATTTTAGAGACTGGTTGGCCAAAAATGGATGCTCTCTTTCCTTTAGAAAACATTCGACATGAGCATAAGCCCACGATAATGATAAGTTCAACATTTACAGCCCGTTTAAGTTTGGCTAAAAATGATGCAGTAATTAGAGAGATAGAACGCATTTCGAAGATAGGAAAATGGATATTTATTGCTGTCTTGCATCCTAAAATGGAGGAGGGTGTGGTGAACAAGTTTAAAGCAATGCAGCATGACTCTTTTACTTTTTATCACACAGCGGATTTGATTCCTCTTTATCAAGAAGCAGATATAATGCTCTCTGATACAACATCAGCTATTACAGAATTTGTTCTTCAAAAAAAGCCTGTAGTGACTTTTAATAATAATCAACCTATGGACTACATGATTAATGTCACCTGTGTAAGTGATATAGAAAAATCTCTAGCCTATGCTCTGACTAAACCTAGTGAAATTATGTATAATATTGAAAGTTTTATAAGAGTGACTCATCCGTATAGCGATGGACAATCAAGTGTACGGGTCATTGATGCTTGTATAGATTTTTTAGAAAATGGTAAAATTAAAGTAAAACCACTTAATCTTATTCGTCGAGGGAAGATACGTAAGAAATTGAAATATTTTAAAATTTAGAAAGAAATAATATGCAAAAACCATTTATATGGGACAGATACTCAGACCAGCCCTATCCATTGAAGGATAAAAAGTATAAAAAAATAATGCGTTTAAAAAACATAGTGAGTTATATTCCTCTTTTTTTTATAAATATTATTATGTTCCCATTTTTTATCATACTTATGTATGTATTAAAAGGCAAGAATGGTAATTCTAGTAGTATATATGGGCTAGGTGTAGATGTTGATAAGGGTGAGGCGCAAAAAGAGTTTATAGAAGAGTTAGGGGTCAAATATATTTTGTTACGCATGCCTCTATGGCAGATAGACAGAATAGATGAGTATGTAAAATTCGCAAAAAGTTTTGGAGAAGATAAGCAGATACTGTTAAATATCTTGCAAGATAGGGAACATATTGATGATGATGAATTATTGAAAAGAGACATGGAGATGATATTTGATAAGTTCTCACCTTTTATAAGTGAATTTCAAATAGGTAATGCCATTAACCGTACAAAGTGGGGATTTTTTTCTATGGATGAGTATATGCAGTGGTATAAAAAAATACAAGATATTAGAGATGCAAAATATCCAAATAGTAAACTTGTAGGTTCTTCTGTGATTGACTTTGAGTTTCACTATACTATACGAACATTGTTTAACTTTTTTTCTATAAAGTATGATAAATTTTCTTCTTTATTATATGTAGATAGAAGAGGAAGTCCATATGGTAAACAGATGGGTATTTTTGACACTAAAAATAAAATTAAGATGCTGTATACAATGGTAAAGTTTTCACCTAAAACGACAGATAAAATATATATCACGGAAGTAAATTGGCCACTTTCAAATACTGCTCCCTACGCCCCAACCTCTGAACTCGAATGTGTAAGTGAGAATGAATATAGTCAATATATGGAAGAATATTATGCTATTGCAAAAAAGAGTAATATGGTAGAAAGAGTGTATTGGCATCAGTTGATTGCAAGAGGGTATGGGCTTGTGGATGACAGAGATGGAAAATTACGTAAAACACCAGCGTTTGATGTATATAAAAATATGATAAGTAGTGATATTTCTAATTCATTTTAAAAACTTTTTATTTTCTTGGATAACATCTAAGATATAAGTACTTTTGGGTTTTTTATTTTTAAGTATTTCATAGTTTTGTCTGTCTCTCACTTCGTTGCCAAATATTTTATTGGGTAAGTTTGAAAATACTGAGATGCTGTCTTTGTTTAAGATAGCGTTATTGTTCCAATTGGCTGAAAAAATATAATCTCGATGAAAATCTTGACTAAACATATTGTATCCATTGCTGTATTCTTTTGGGTTATTTTGAACACCAAGAAGAGTAAGTAGGGTTGGGACTATGTCTTGATGCGAAGTTAGGGAGTTATTAATTTGCGATATATCTACCTTGCCTTGAAGAGATTTTGGAAGTTTAATAAGAAGAGGGACATGTATTTGAGGTTCTGAAAAAGAGGTATTGTGTCCAAAGTTTCCTTGCTCATAAAATTCTTGTCCATGATCAGAGGTATAGATGATAAGTGATTTTTCATAAAGATTTTTCTTTTTTAGTGTAGTAAGCATTTTTCCAAAAAGCATATCATTGTAATGAACGGAATTTTTGTAGCGTTTTATGAGAGTTTGTAGTTCATCACTGTCCTTACTAATGGCCAAATAGTTGACCTCTCCTTTAGGTGCATTGTAGATGTTGGACGTGTCTGGATAGGAGTATCCATGTGGTGCATCTAAGAAAATAAACGAAAACATTTTTTTATTTTTATCGGACAATTTAGAAATAAAGTAGTTAGTACTTTGTTCATCTTTTTCCCAAGGCAGACCATCAAAGTCATCTTTTATCTTGTTTTGGATGTTGACATAACAGGTTTTTCTAAATTCTGGCCAGTTTGTATTGGTAGATGAAATAATACTAATGTCATAGTTTCTTTCTGTTAATACATCAAAAAATATAGGTTTTTGATTGGAGTTTAAAAAAGAGAACCAATAACTTGCATTTAAACCATAAAAAAGGGAAAATATACCAAATCGTGTACTGTTTCCACCGCTATAATGATGTTTAAATACCAACGCATCGTTAGAAAACTTCATAAGGTTTGGCGTATTTTTTTGATTAAGGGCTGTATATTTTACTGAGTCACTCACGATGATAAATATAGGAAAATCAACACTTCTGTTGTCTAATACTATGGGTTTAAGTGGATAATTTAAGTCAGAATCAGTTTTGATACTAAACTGAGCTTGCCTTTGTGCATCAAAACCGAAATGTTTTGCGGCTATCTTGTTAAAGGTGAGTGGCTGATAGAGAGGTATTACTTTAAAAGGGGTGGTGAGTTCATTTTTCGAAAAGAGTGTAGCTACTCCAAAGGCTATTTTTTCTGTCAAGATGATGACTATGAAAGGCAAGGTGATAAATTTATTTATCTTTTGATTGAGTCTTTTTTTGCTGCTATTATTATATTTTTTAAGTTTATTTAATAGTTTAAACTCTAAAAAAATAAAAATAAGTATCAACAAAATAAAGAGTATCAAAGGCAAGATACCTATTTGTACAGAGTCTAGTGCATCAGGAGAGGTCAAAATATTGAGTACCATTGCATTGATATGGAAATGAAAAAGTTTATAGATGAAAAAGTCTATAATCAGTGCTATATTTGTGATGACAAATAAAACCATAGAGAGGTAGAGTATCAATACTTTAGAAAAAGAGAAGAAAAAGAGAAGTATATACAGCAGCATATAAAGTATAATAGCACTTGAGATACTAGCAAGAGCAGTGAGTATAAAACTAAGAAATGTGTAGTCTTCATAGTGCAATAAAAAAGAGAAAAAAATGGCTATGGTAAAAAAGAGATTAAATTTAAAAAAAAGTAAGTAGTTTTGATTCATTTAGAGTAATTTATCCTGATTTTTTTTTAAAAATTGTAGCAAATCAAGAATGCTAGAAAAGTGATAGCTCATATCTACTATTTCTTTTTTCCCTATGGAGATACTGTTTTTTATCTTTGCATTTATGGCTAAATCTATATCACTTTGCTTGTCTCCTATGAGCCAAGAAGAAGCCAAATTGATATCATTATCTTTTAAGATTTCGTTTATCATAGCAACTTTTGGTTTTCTGCAGAGACAGTTTTTTTCTGGTGCATGGGGACAGTAGTGTACACTTTGTATCTCTATATTTTCTTTTTGAAAGCTTTGAAGCATCCATACATTTAGTACTTTAAAGTCATCCAAACTATAGTAACCTCTACCTATGCCAGATTGATTTGTTACGATAAATAAAAGATAGCCTTTTTTAATAAAGAGTTGCAGAAGTTCAAAAATACCTTTAGAAAATGTAAAATCATCTATGTTATAGACATAGCCATGGTCGATATTTATCACTCCATCACGGTCTAAAAAGAGGGCTTTTTGTTTTGTCATCTTGCACCATTACGAAACAAAACGGTTCTAATGGTTTTAATGAGGATAACCAAGTCCATCCATAGGTTCCAGTTGCGAATATACCAAATGTCGATGTTGACTCTTGATTTAAAGTCTACATTGTTTCGACCACTAACTTGCCATAAGCCTGTAATGCCTGGTTTAACTGAGAGAATCGTATCATCATGTTCTCCAATTTTTTCTTTTTCATCAAGCATGTATGGGCGTGGGCCGATAAAACTCATCTCATTTTTTAAGACATTGAAAATTTGTGGTAGTTCATCTAGGGATGTTCTACGCAAAAATTTTCCTAAATGAGTGACTCGAGGATCATTTTTGTATTTATGGTATTTTTTATAATAAAGAATTTCTTCTGGATTATCTTTTAAATAGGACTTTAAAAGTTCATCACTGTTTTCATACATAGTTCTAAACTTATAGCAGGTAAATATTTCAGCATTTTTACCTAGACGATCTTGCGTAAATATGACACTTGCATCAGGAGTAGTTTGTCTAATACGAAATGCAATGATAAGAATGATAGGAAGTAAAAAGGGCAAAAGAAAAAGAGAAAGAAAGAAATCTGAAACACTTTTTGTTGCTAAAAGATAACGATTTTTTAGTTTATTACTAAAGACAATAAGGTTTGTTCTAGTGTTGGACAGCTCATAAATATGCGAATGCGTTAGATTGTAGTCATTCATAAGAGGTACAAAAATGATTTGATGCTTATTTTTTATCTCAGTTGCAAGTATTTTTTTTAATGATCGTACATCATGGTCTTTTGAATTAATAAATACAGTATCAGGTTCCTGATTTGATTTAGGTTTTATATATCCAAGGTAAGGGTTTTTATATATTTCAGACATGAGAAATTTATCGTTACCGTAAATCTTTGCTTTTTTCTGCCAGAGTCCTAACTTGTAGAGTATTTTTTTGCTAATATTTTTAGAAATGGGAATAAGGATAAGCATAAATATAAAAGACAAACCTATAACCAAGCGAGAATAATCTGTAATAAGTTTTGTCATCGCTAGATAGGCAAATACTAAAATGGCTGAAAATATAATTACTTTAAAGACTATCCTGCTCTCATGCCAAAAGTCATAACGATAAGTATAAATACCCTCATAGGTCAAGAGCGTAAGAATAATAATATAAATAGGAAAAAAAGAAAGATATGTCAGATAAGAGATATCGTGAGGCTCTAATGTATTTAATCCTTCTCTTATGAGGAATGAGAGGTAAACAGAGATAACTATCATCAATATATCAGAAAGGACAAAAATAATTTTTGAGATAATATCTTTCATATGTTCCTAGCTGACCAATCATTAAGTATTTAGATGCTTAATGAATAATTGTAGCTTCCCCCTTTAACAATTCTACCGTTGAGTCTTCACTGTTGTCAAAGTGCTGTATTCTAACAAGGGCGTCATTTGTCTTTTTAATAATTTTATCTCCAGGACTAACCGTGTAGAGTTCTGAGACAAGCATCTTTTGATCAGGTTTACTATCACTAGCACCACAGCCATTGAAAATGAATATAATTGGCATTAATAAAAGTATATTTTTCATGTCTTGTCCTTAAAACTTGATACCATCATCGGGTATTTTTGTTATGAATGTTACGCTGTTATTTTCTTCATTTAAAGAAAGAGAAGAGATGTAGCTAGGGCTTACAAGCGTGTAGGGAAATGCAGCTAACTGAACATTGTAGGGTTTATAAGGTATTTTTATGGCATTAAACCACACTTTTGCAATTTTTTTATAACCACTATCGTTTGGATGTGTATTATCTATGTAGTCAGAAGAATGTAGTGCAGCATCTTTTTGCATAGGCACTAGAGTAATTCTGTCTCCAGTTTTCCTGCGGAGCGAGACAAGTTCGGAAAGGTTTTTATTAAATGCAGTAATGATTGGGTCAGGGCTTTGTCGGTCAATGATAAGAGCAATTAAAACTAACACTTTTTGTTCCGAGTTCCTTTCATATTGGTCAATTTCATTTAAGATAGATTCTACACCTCTTGTTGAGCTAGAGTTGTCATTGGTGCCTATATGCAATAGTATGGTATCAGGTCGTGCCAAATTAAGATAACGCAGTATACCTTCTGCAACTTCATGACTGGTCCATCCTGGATGACCTTCATTGTGATAATCAAAAGGAGGAGCAATGGCTTGTCCTGCAGAGACTGAACCAACAAAATTTACTGATATATTGGCATCTTGTAGGGCATACCAAAGATGGTTTCTGTACCCTGAACGCATGCTAGATAGACGTTCATCACCATACTTAGAATCATAAGTGATAGAATCACCTAGGGGCATTATGCGGATAGGATTAGAGTTGGCAATGGACATTCCTAATGATATAGAGACTAAGAGAGGAATAAGTTTTAAATGTAATTTCATGACTAAGTTACTTCCCATTGACGGAGTTTGTGATATGTTAAAAATGTATAAGATTATACTATTTTTTCATTTAGAATGTCATTATTGACCTAGTAAGTGCATACCTAACAGGCAGGTGTTATAGAAAAAACTGCTATGAAGGTATTTACGAAATTATACTAATCCCAATCAAGTGAGTAAGGTATTGTATCTGCGGGGTCATATAGTTCATCAGTATAGGCTAGCATCATAAAAGGATAGTCTTCTGTATTTACGAAAGCATGTGCGATGTTTTCGGGTAAAAAAACAGTTCTTGGGTTATCTGCATAGAGTTGTATGGTCATGGTCTCTTCTGTTTCTATATCTTTGATTCTCATTTCTGCATGACCCTGTAAGACGGTAAACCATTCTTTTGCTTTTATGTGATAGTGGTTTCCTCTTACTTTCCCTTTGTCTGAGGCATAGGTAAGATAGACTTCACCTGTGTGATTTGGTAGATTGCTTTCTTTTCCATCTATGACTTTTAGTAGCCATCCTCGCTCATCTCCAAGCTTTTTTCGGGGGATAATTTCTATTTTATCTTTTAGTTTCATATCGAAATAATAATCCTTTATTAATTGGATGTATTGTACAATATTTTTATAAATTTTACTATATTTTTGTAGGTAAAGTCATTCAGTGAGGGTACATGGAAAGCAAAAAAATACAAAGTGATTATTTAATCATTGGTGCGGGGATTATTGGATTAGCGATAGCCAAACAATTGAAAGAAAAATATCCGAAAAGAACTATCAATATTTTAGAAAAAGAGAGTGACGTTTCACAACATAGTAGTGGAAGAAACAGTGGCGTTTTGCATGCAGGTTTTTATTATACTTCAGACTCGTTAAAAGCGAAGTTCACAAAAGATGGTAACGTACTGATGCGTAGCTATTGTGAAAAAAATAATTTAAAGATAAACAGATGTGCAAAAGTTGTTGTTGCCAATAATGAAGATGAAGTAAAATCACTTTATGAATTAGAAAAAAGAGGTTTAAAAAATGGCGTAAATGTTAGGATTATTGATGAAAAAGAACTTCTAGTCATAGACCCAAATGTCAAGACATTTCAAAAAGCATTATATTCTCCAGATACAGCAACAGTTGATCCCATTGAGATATCCCAGCACATTAAAAACGCATTGATAGTAGAAGGTGTTGTATTCTATTTTGACGAAGGCTATGCAAAGAAAATAGATAAAAATACAGTTGAAAGTACAACAAAACAGCTATTTACTGCAAGAAAAATTATTAACTGTGCAGGTTTGTATGCTGATAGGATAGCAAAAGATTTTTCTTTCTCTGAAGATTATACGATTATCCCATTTAAGGGAATATATCTAAAATATACAAAAGCAGATAAACCAATAAAAACCAATGTTTACCCTGTCCCAAATCTAAAGAACCCTTTTCTAGGAGTGCATTATACTATTACCGTAGATGGCACTATCAAAATAGGACCAACGGCTATTCCTGCTTTTTGGAGAGAAAACTATAAAGGACTAGATAACTTTAAATGGAAAGAACTCATAGCTATTTTAGGATATGAAAGTAAACTATTTATAAGCAATGCATTTAATTTCCGTAGTCTGGCGTATGAAGAGTTGAAAAAGTACAATAAAAAACATTTTGTTTCATTAGCAACTAAAATGCTAAAAAATGTAGATGAAAAAGGGTTTACTGATTGGAGCAAGCCAGGCATAAGAGCACAACTTTTAAACACAAAAACCCTAGAGTTGTTACAAGATTTTGTAGTTGAAGGCGATGAGGATACAATACACGTATTAAATGCAGTGAGTCCAGCGTTCACCAGTTCATTCCCATTTGCACTTTGGGTCATAGAAAATTATATAGAAGGAAAAAAATGAAAAAAGTTTTAGTTACAGGTTCAGAAGGATACATAGGTACAGTAATGATGCCAATGCTAATAGAAAGTGGATTTGAGGTAGTTGGGCTAGACAATTGTTATTATCGTGAAGGTAATTTAAACAATAGTATATTTCCTGAATATGAATTGATTCAAAAAGACATACGTGATGTAAGTGCAGAAGATTTTGAGGGTAAAAATTATTATGCCGTGGTACACTTGGCAGCATTAAGCAATGACCCACTGGGTATGCTAGATAAGCAACTTACATTTGACATTAACTATCAAGCCACTGTAGATGTTGCTAAACTTGCAAAAGCAGCAGGCGTAGAGAGATTTGTATTTGCTTCTTCTTGTTCATTGTATGGACAAGGCGGCAATGATGCACTAACTGAAGAAGATGAATCCAATCCCCAGACAGCTTATGGACAGTCAAAAATCATGGCAGAAAATGGCTTGTCTGAACTGGCAGATGAAAACTTCCATCCAACATATATGAGAAACTCAACTGCATTTGGTTTTTCACCTAGAATGCGTTTTGACATTGTAGTAAATAGTCTTAGTGGATATGCAAAAGTAGAAAAAGAGATTAAAATCTTAGGCGATGGTAAGCCATGGAGACCTCTTGTACACGTAAAAGACATCTGTGCTGCTGTGATACATGTATTGAAATCAGAAAGTAAACTTGTTCACGATGAAGCATTTAACGTAGGTGACACGAATGAAAATTACCAAATCAAATCTATTGCAGAGCATGTTAAAAAACATTTTTCAG